>JBAZHY010000016.1:0-13091 GCA_041652175.1 Pedobacter sp. | reverse complement strand
AGTAAATATTTATTCCAATTAAACTTATTCTTATGTTAATTCTCCTCATCGCAATACTCAGCCTGATCCTCCAATTCTTCCTGCCATGGTGGATAATTGCTCCAATAGCCTTTATAGTTTCAGCGTGGAAATCATATTCAGGATGGAATGCTTTCAGAACTTCTTTCATTGCAATTTTCATTTTATGGATTGCGATGGGCTTAATTCATTCCCTACCTAATAACCACATTCTGGCAAATCGTGTAGGGGCAATGCTCAATCTTCCTGAAAGTCCTATAAACTGGATTTATATTCTCTTAATAACTGGAATAGTAGGTGGACTTTCTGCCGGATTTTCCGGATTAGCCGGATTTTATTTTAGGGAAGGAATTAAAAGGAAGTAAGAACGATAAAGGTTAATTTTAAACCAGCTGTCTTTTATTCGGGCTAATAATCATTGAATACAAAATATATAACCACCTACAATTCTTATCTTTGCATGTGCAATCCATAGATTATGACCGCATTTTCTCTGTAACCGGTTCTCAGGATTTTGAAAGACTTTGTCTGGAGGTCTTTAATTATCAGGTGAGAAATTGTGAAGTTTATGGCCGTTTTGCAGAAAATCTGGGTATCGATCCTGTCCGGATAAAGGATCAGAACTCTATTCCGTTTCTCCCTATCGAATTTTTCAAAAATCATCAGATTATCTCAGGGAAGGGTAAAATCAAAGAAATATTCAGCAGTTCAGGAACTACCGGTATCGTTCAGAGTAAGCATTATGTAAGTGATATTTCAGTTTATGTAAATAGTTATCGAAAAGCATTTGAACTATTTTATGGGGATGTCCGAAAATATGCGATACTTGCCCTTCTTCCATCCTATCTCGAACGTGATGGTTCATCATTGATCTATATGGTTGATGATCTGATCTCTCTAAGCGAGAATCCTAAAAGCGGATACTTCCTTTATGATCATCAATTACTTGAAAAAACCCTGCGTGAGCTAAAGGAGTCAGAAACTCCTACTCTGCTTATTGGAGTAACCTATGCTCTTCTGGATTTTGCAGAAAGCAGAACGCTGAATTTCCCCGAACTCATCGTCATGGAAACAGGAGGTATGAAGGGGAAGCGAAAAGAAATGTTACGGACAGAGTTACATGATATCTTATGTGCCGGATTTGGTGTGCCTGCAATCCATTCTGAATATGGCATGACAGAGCTTATGTCACAGGCTTATTCAAAGGGAAGTGGACGATTTCATTGTCCCCCATGGATGAAAATTAGAATCAGAGATACGAACGATCCTCTCAGTTTATTGAAACATGATCAAACCGGAGGTGTAAATATTATTGACCTGGCCAATATAAACTCCTGTTCATTTATAGCAACTCAGGATCTTGGAAAACAATTTGCTGATGGTTGTTTCGAAATACTTGGGAGATTTGACAATAGTGATATAAGAGGCTGTAACCTGCTTGTACAATAAAGAAGGGATAAAAACTAAACATCCATCCCTTCTTATTTTTGTTTACGAGAGCATATTAAATCCTGGATTTCTCAAATCAGTTTAAGCTCCCAGAGTCCAGCCTGAACGATACTCTCTCTTTACAAACTGATTGGCCTCATCAAAGTTTGTGATTTTCATATTAGGTCCATCCCAAAGTAATTTCTTATAACGACCGGGATAAGTAAATCCATTTCCTGTGGCATTCGGCTTACGAACATCAAATCCGCGGATTGCAAGATTGCCCATTAACAGAGCTTCTGTCAGGGGGCCAGCAATTGAAAAGTCAGAACTAACTTCCATTTTTCCATACCCTGCAATTGCAGCATCGACCCATTGAGTATAATGACCGGCTTCCTGGTCAGGAACTCGTGCTAAAGTTGCAGGAACATTAATTTCAGCATTACGTGAAAGCGGTAATAACCTTGGATTTTTTCCATAAGTATCACAAAGCATTTTTCCTTTGCTTCCTATAAAAAGTACTCCATTGCCCCCATCACCAAAAATCTCATCCGGAGCAAGTTCAACCGGACGTTCAGGCTGGATACCTCCATCCATCCAGTGCATTTTTACAGCTTTACCACCCTGTTTCTCAGAATTAAAGGTCATAGTCACATGTGAAGAAGGAGGACAGCTTTCAGGAAAATATCCGCGCTTAAACGAATCCACATAAACTGATCCGACACTGCATTCAACGTCAGTCGGATACTTTAATCCTAGTACACGAAATGGTGCATCTACCAGATGACAGCCCATATCGCCTAAAGCTCCTGTCCCATACTCCCACCATCCACGCCAGTTAAACGGCACTAATTTATCAATGTAGTCAGTTGTAGGAGCAGTTCCCAACCATAGATCCCAGTCGAGTTCTTTAGGAATATCACTTTTTTGTGCAGGCCATGGCACACCTTGAGGCCAGACGGGTCTGTCTGTCCAGCAGTAAACGGTATCCACTTCACCAATCAATCCGGCATTATACCATTCCATTAACAGCCGTGAGCCATCACTGGAAGTTCCCTGATTTCCCATTTGAGTAACCACTTTATATCTCAGCGCTGCCTCTGTCAATATCCTTGCTTCATAAATATCATGAGTAAGTGGCTTTTGAACGTAAACATGCTTTCTGAGCTGCATTGCAGCAAGTGTAGTAATCGCATGATTATGATCCGGTGTAGATACAGAAACTGCATCAAAATGCCTGGCCTCTTTATCAAACATCTCGCGCCAGTCTTTATAATACTTTGCCTTAGGGAATCTCTTAACTGAATTTGCAGCCCTTCTATCATCAACATCACATAGAAACCCTATTTCAGCCTTTCCGCCGCGCATAAAGCCGGTCAGGTCACTTTCACCTTTACCTCCTGCTCCTACACCGGCAATGATGAGTTTATCACTGGGTGCAATGTACCCTTTACCTCCCAGCACATGGCGGGGAACAATCATAAATCCGGCTGCTGCAACTGCTGCCGTTTTAACAAAGTCTCTTCTGGATTTACTCTTATTTTCTTCCATTTTATATATTTCAAATTAACATGTTAATGCTTATGCCCAGGCACGATCTCCTTTTTTATAAGGAACATTCCCGTCATAACTGCCTGGCGTTTCAATATATCTCAATGCTTTTGTGGCTCCAGCTTCGGAAGTAAAAAAGCCAAGAAGGGTAAGTTCCTTGATCATTCTAAAATAATGAGCCGGCTCTTCAGCTTTTTTAGCCCCCATATATACCTTTTGTTCATTATCCAGATCAGTAAGAAAAGCTGTCCTTTCAGCTGAAGAGCAATTCAGGAACTCCTTCCCCTGAATTTCCTTACATTTCTGCTGAAGTGTACTTATTCCTTCTTTAAAAATCTTCTGATCATCTTTTGTATAACAGTCTTGAACCATTATATCCATGAAATCTCCAACCCTTGCTTCTTTTGCTCCCGGTGTATCCGTTTGAGGCAAAATGGTCTCAGCAATCTCATTCAAGAGATCTATTGTTTTCTGATCAAAGAATACAGTGGCCTTTTCAGCTGCTGGGTTGCAACCATATTCAAGAAAAATACTGGAGCCGATAATTGTACCGCCCAGAATCCAGCTTACCTGTTTTAATGCTTCTCTCCTATTCATAATTCCTGAATTAAATATTGCCTTTTTTCAATTCTGTAAATGCATGATCAACTGCCTTAGCAGTTAATGCCATATAAGTTAATGAAGGATTTTGGCATGCTGCTGATGTCATTGCCGCCCCATCAGTTACATAAACATTAGGTGCATCCCAAACCTGGTTAAATTTATTCAGAACCGATGTTTTCGGATCATTTCCCATTCTGGCAGTCCCCATTTCATGGATACCCATTCCAAGCGAATAACCGGTATCAAATGTTTTTACATCCTTCAGACCTGCCGCTTCAAGCATCTCCTGCGCATCTGCTGACATATCTTTTCTCATTTTGAGCTCATTCTCTTTTATCTCAGCGTCTATAGCCAAAATATTGAGCCCCCATTTATCCTTCTTAGTTTTATCCAGCGTGACTTTATTCTCATAATATGGAAGGGTTTCTCCAAATGCGGTAATTCCCATTGTCCATGCACCTGGTTCACATAATGCATCTTTAAAATCTCCCCCAATACTCATTTCAGCAACACTTCGACCCCAACCTTCACGGTTTGCTCCTCCCTGATAACCGAATCCTCTTAAATAATCTCTCTTGTCTGTTCCGATATTTCTGAACCTTGGAATATAAATACCATTCGGCCGACGACCATAAACGTATTTATCTTCAAATCCCTCCATCCTGCCGGAAGCACCGATTCGAAAGTGATGATCCATTAAATTATGTCCAAGCTGTCCGCTACTGCTTCCCAAACCACCTTCCCAAATATCAGTTGCTGAATTCATCAGTACCCAGGTTGTATTTAAGGTGGATGCATTCAGAAATATAACCTTTGCAAAATATTCATAAGTCTTATTGGTCTCTGCATCCAATACTTCCACACCTTTTGCTTTTTTGGTGTCCTTGTCATAAAGAATCTTCGTCACTATAGAAAAAGGACGCAGAGTCAGATTTCCGGTTGCCATTGCTGCCGGCAAAGTTGAAGATTGAGTACTAAAATATCCCCCAAAAGGACAACCCAATGAACATTTATTACGAAACTGACAGTTTGTTCGACCATGAATAGCCTTGGTAAGATTGGCGGTTCTGCCGATCAGCATATGTCTGCTATCTTTATAGTGTGCTTTTATCCGGGCCGCAACCTCCTTTTCAACCACATTCATTTCCATTCCCGGAAGAAAATCTCCGTCCGGTAACTGCGATAAACCCGCCTTTGTCCCACTAATCCCTGCAAAACGTTCTACGTGACCATACCATTTCTCAAGATCCTGATACCTGATCGGCCAGTCAACCGCAATCCCATCCTTTGCATTGGCCTCAAAGTCCATCGGACTGAGTCGATAGCTTTGGCGTCCCCACATCAAAGAGCGTCCACCAACCTGATACCCACGAAACCAATCAAAACGTTTTACTTCAGTATATGGGCTATCCTTATCGCTTGCCCAAAAATCAAGGTTCTTCTCACTAAGTGGATAATCTCTTTTAAGTACCGGATAGTTTTCAATCATTTCCTGCGTACGCCCACCCCTGTGAGGAAAATCCCAGGGATCTTTGGTAGCATTCACATAATCCTTGATATGCTCAATATTTCTTCCACGTTCAAGCATAATGGTTTTAAGCCCTTTTTCGGTAAGTTCCTTGGCAGCCCAGCCACCACTTATCCCCGATCCGATGACAATCGCATCATAAGTATTATCAGCCATATTTTTATTTTAAAATTTCCTATTAAATATCACAAATTCTAACTGCTTCTCTCAATGCCTCTAATTTATCTTCTTTTGAAGGAATAAACTCCTGGGCAACATAACCTTTGAAATCTGTTGAATGAATAGCTCTCATAATTGCCGGATAATTTAGTTCCTGAAATTCATCAATCTCATGTCGGCCGGGAACGCCTGCTGTATGATAATGCGCAATATATTGATGATTAGCCTGAATTGTACTAATTATATTTCCTTCATCGATTTGCATATGATAAATATCATAAAGAAGTTTAAAATTATCTGAATCAACTCTTTTTACAAGTTCAACACCCCAGGGAGTTCTGTCGCATTGATAGTCAATATGATCGATCTTACTATTAAGCAGTTCCATGATAACTATAACTCCATATTGCTCAGCCAGTGCCATAACCTGCTTCAAACCTTCTGTACAATTTTTCAATCCAGTTTCTTCGTCCATCCCTTCTCTGTTACCGCTAAAACAGATCAGATTCTTAAATCCGGCTTTAGAGACCAGAGGAATCATTTCTTTATAATTATTAATCAGCTGTTCATGATAGAGAGGATTATTCCATCCCTTTTCCAGACTGATTTCAGCACCATTACACATGGTAGAAACCAGTCCATACTGATTAAGTACCGGCCAATCCTTTGGACCCACAAGATCTATCCCAACTAATCCAATATTTTTTGCTGCACTACATAACTGATCAATTGTCAGATCATCGAAACACCAGCGACATACCGATTGTTTAATATTGGATTTTAAATATGTAGTCATACTTCAACCCGGCAGTTTAAACAATTTCTTTATGTTGTTTCAACTCTTCTTCCTTACGCTCATTAAATGTCAGTACAAACAAAATAGCAACTACTGCTGCAATTCCAGCCGCAACCAGCCATATTTTTTGCCAGTCGTGACTTGTATCCGATAACTTATATGCATCACTCACAAGTCCGGCAACCCAGAATCCAATCAGCATCCCTATTCCATAAGTTGCAAGTGTAATTAAGCCCTGAGCGGCACTTTTATATTTTTCGCCAGCTTTTGAATTGGTATAGATCTGACCTGAAACAAAGAAGAAATCATAACATATACCGTGAAGGGCAATACCAACAATCAACATCACCGATAATTCATTAGCGTTTCCGAAAGCAAAAAGAGCATATCTTAGCGCCCAGGCTATCATTCCGACAAGAATTGTTTTCTTGAAGCCGAATTTGCTGAAGAATACAGGTAATAAAAGAAGGAATAATACTTCAGATATCTGACCAATAGTCATTTTACCTGTTGGATTTTCCATCCCAAGTTCAGAAAGGAAAAGATTCGCACTCTGATAATAAAAGGCAAGTGGAATACAGATTAAAATGGACGAGATAAAAAAGATAAGGAAATTTCTGTTATTCAGCAATTTCAAGGCATCCAGCCCCATAACATCTGAAAAAGTTACTTTCTCTCCTTTAGCTATTGTTGGCGGTGTTTTTGGCAGCGAAAAACTGAAAATTCCAAGGATTAAAGATGATATACCTCCCATCATAAAGGTATTTTTCAATAAACCCTGTGATACGCCTTCAGCAGAATCCCAATGAAACAAGAAACTGATGCATAAACCTGCAACAATCCAGCCTATGGTACCCCAGATACGGATTGAGGAGAATTCCTTTTCAGGGTTAAACATCTGATTAAATGATACTGAATTGACCAATGCTAAAGTCGGCATAAACATGATCATATAAGCAAAAACATAGGGATAGAAACTGCCAAAATCTACTGCATAATACATCTGTAACATTAATAATGCACCCGCTAAATGTAGAAATCCAAGAATTTTTTCAGCATTAAAGAACCTGTCTGCAATCATTCCGATTATAAAGGGAGCAATGATTGCACCAAAAGACTGGGTAGAAAATACTGCAGCAGTTTGAGCACCATCTGCCTGAAGATTTTTCCCAAGAAATGTTCCAAGTGTAACAAACCATGATCCCCAACTGAAAAATTCGAGGAACATCATTAATGATAATTTAATCCGGGTGCTGAAATTCATTTGTTATTTTTAAATTTTATTTGTTATTCAATTAGTTAGCTATATTATCAGTTCTTTTTGGCATTCAATATCATAAATTCGAACTATTATTTCGGACTATTTACCATTAGGTTGTTTGAAATAAATGTATATTTTTATTTTTAATAATCATACTCATTTAAATTTCACGTCTGATTTTTTGCTTCGGTATTAAATGCATTACCTAAATTAAAATCGCCCTTTGCAGAGTATGATTAAACAATTTAAGATTCTGATAATCTGCTGAATTAACTGAACAAATCAAATGACAAAAAGAACCACACTTCTACCCGTATTTATCATCTTGCTTACCTTGTTTTCTTTTAAACACCGGGAACAAATCGCTAAACCCAGAATTCTGGTATTCAGCAAAACTGCAGCATATCGGCATGAATCAATCAGCGTAGGAAAAGCTGCAATTATTAAGCTTGGAAAAGAGAATGGCTTCATTGTCGATACTACAGAAAATGAGAATTATTTTCATGAAGATTCGCTTAAAAAATACTCAGCTGTTGTTTTTCTGAACACCACAGGAAATGTACTGAACCATCCACAGCAGGTTAGCTTTGAACGATATATTCAGGCTGGAGGAGGTTATGCAGGGATCCATGCGGCGGCGGATACAGAATATGACTGGGCTTGGTATGGAAAGCTTGCAGGAGCTTATTTCCTGAGCCATCCTAAAATACAGGATGCAAATATGGAGGTGCTTAACCACAACCACGCTTCTACTAAACATCTTTCAGAAAAGTGGATGAAAAAAGATGAATGGTATAATTACAAAGAAATTAATCCTGAGATTAAAGTTTTAATCAATCTGGATGAGAAATCATATGAAGGCGGAACCAATGGTAACCGGCATCCCATAGCATGGTATCACGAATTCGACGGAGGAAGATCATTCTATACCGGAATGGGGCATACCAACGAGTCATATAGCGACCCAACCTATCTGAAGCATATCCTTGGAGGAATCAAATATGCGATGGGGAATAACGCGGTCCTAAATTATTCGAAAGCAAAAACGCCTAGAATCCCTGAAGAAAACCGCATCGTTAAAACAGTCCTGACAACCGGAACTTTATTTGAACCTACAGAAATGACTATACTTCCTAATCTGGATATTCTATTGGTTCAGAGACGTGGTGAAATAATGCTTTACAAGGAAAGCACTAAAAGCATTACTCAGGTCGGCAATTTAGACACCTATTCGCAAACATCAGTAAAGGGTGTCAATGCAGAAGAAGGGATTTTAGGGATAGCTGCGGATCCCGATTTTAAGAACAATAATTATGTTTACATTTTCTATAGTCCTAAAGACACATCAGTAAACAGATTATCACGTTTTAAATTTGTAAACGACAAACTGGATAACTCATCAGAAAAAATTGTTTTACAGTTTTATTCTCAAAGAGAAATTTGCTGTCATACAGGCGGGTCCATTGCCTTTGGTCCTGATGGATTACTATATTTATCGTCAGGTGATAATTCAACTCCTTTTGATGTGCCTAAACAGCAATTCGTGAACAAAGGTTATGGCCCTATGGACAATCGTCCGGGATTAGAACAATATGATGCAGGAAGATCATCAGGAAACACCAACGACCTTCGGGGTAAAATTATGCGTATTAGTGTTAAGCCTGATGGAAGTTATGAAATCCCTTCCGGTAACCTCTTCCCTCCAAATACCCCAAATACTAAGCCTGAGATTTATGTCATGGGTAACCGGAATCCATATCGTATTTCCATAGATAGCAAAACAGGATTTCTTTACTGGGGTGAGGTTGGTCCGGATGCAAATGCCGACAGTCCTGAGCGCGGACCAAGAGGCTATGATGAAGTAAATCAGGCTCGTAATGCGGGTTTCTTTGGATGGCCATATTTTGTAGGCAATAATTATCCTTATCGGGCCTATGACTATAAAACGGGGGTAAGTGCTGAAGTTTTTGATCCCAAAAAACCTGTCAATAATTCTCCGAATAATACCGGATTGAAAAATTTACCTCCGGTACAGCCTGCATTTATCTGGTATCCATATACTGCATCAAAAGAATTTCCACAGGTTGGCACCGGGGGGCGCAACGCTATGGCCGGGCCGGTATATCATAGCGAACTTTATCCTAAAGAAACACGTTATCCCGACTATTACAATAATAAATTATTTATTTACGACTGGATCAGAAACTGGATTAAAGTAGTCAGTATGAAACCTAACGGCGATTATGATAGCATGGAGGCTTTCATGCCCTCATCTTCATTTGCCTCTCCGATTGATATGGAGCTTGGTCCTGATGGAAGGATCTATATTCTCGAATATGGAAAAGGATGGTTCTCCAAAAATCCGGATGCAGGAATTTCAAGGATTGATTACATGTCAGGCAATCGTCCACCAAAAATCAATGATCTTATCATTAACAAAACTTCCGGAATTCTTCCTTTCAAAATGCAGGCAAGGGTAAAAGCTGAGGATTTTGACAGGGATGAACTAACCTATACCTGGGATTTGGGTAATAGTGTTAAAAAAACAACAAAAACCCCGTTTATTGAATATATCTACACCAAAGCAGGGGAATATCCGGTGAGTGTACTGGTTACTGACAAACAAATGGCAAGCTCAAACAGCAATTCTGTTCAGGTGATTGCAGGGAACGCCAGTCCTGACGTTAGTATTCAACTTCAGGGTAACCGTAGCTTCTATTTTCCCGGTAAAGCAATTGAGTATCAGGTTTTAGTAACAGATCAGGGTGCTGTGGTAAATAAAAACACAATCTATGTATCAAGTACTTATACAAAAGGGACAGATTTTGCCGGAGCATCTTTAGGCCATCAGGAAGTTGCTGCAGCTCAGACCGGACAGGCTTTAATGCTCAAGTCTGATTGTCAATCATGTCATCAGACTAATACCAAATCTATTGGACCATCCTTTACCCAGATTTCAACAAAATATCAGAAAGACGCATCAGCTTTAAGCTATTTGTCTGCAAAAATTATCAATGGAGGCGGTGGGATATGGGGCGAAGTAGCTATGCCTGCTCACCCCACTATGAGTAAAGATGATGCTCAAAAGATCGTTCAGTGGGTTCTTTCAATGCAAAACGAAGCAGTAAACAAGCCTTCCCTACCACTACAGGGCAGAATCACTCCATCCTCCGGGATTACCGGATCAGACAATACAGTATTTAATCTGTATGCCGCATATACTGATCAGGGGGCTGCGGGACTTAAACCTCTTTCTTCAACAGCCACCGTTTATCTCAGAAGCAATGAGTTCACTGCCCGGGAAATTAGCGATAGGAACGGAATTAATCTGAAGGATTCAACTTCCACCGGATATTTAGTTTACCCGCAAAGTAAAGGCTGGATAAAATTCAATCAGATTGATCTCAGTGGAATTGAAAGTCTGGAACTGACAAATCTTGCAAAAGAAAAATCGGGGAACTATAATCTGGAATTACGTAGGGATTCAGAAAAGGGTCCGCTTATAGCTTCAGGTAATATCACCGTAAATCCGGGGCAGGGAACCGTAGCGCTTCCTTTAAAAACAACAACCGATCGAAAATTGCAATCCCTTTATTTAATGATCAATTCAGATCCTAAAAATTCAAATCCCCGGCCTTTGCTCAAAACATTAAAATTTATTCCTGCAAAGGTTCAATAAAGTATCTTAACCCTGCTGCAATTGACAATTACAGCAGGGTTTCTTAATCGGTATAAATGAAAAAATACACTTCTATATTGGCAGCATACCTTCTGATGGCATCCTGTAATACTTCTGCTGATCATCAGAATGAAACACTGTCAAATAAACAGCAACAGCCTGTAGGATTTTCAGAAAAAGATTTTCAAAAAAGTTTAGATGGCAAAACCACAGACCTGTATATTCTGAAAAACAGCAAAAATGCAACAGCAGCATTTACAAATTACGGGGCAAGAATTATCAGTCTGCAGGTTCCGGATCAAAGCGGAAGATTAACAGATGTAGTAGTTGGGTTTTCCGGAGTAAATGGATACATCAACTCTACTGAGCCTTATTTTGGTGCAACAATTGGCAGATATGGTAACCGGATAGCCCATGGAAAATTCACTTTGGACGGCAAAGAGTATAATCTGTTTATAAATAATGGAATCAATTCACTTCACGGAGGGAAAAAAGGATTTCAGGATGTAATATGGGATGCAAATCAAATCAATGATCAAAGTATAGAGTTCAGCTATTTTTCAAAGGATATGGAAGAAGGTTATCCGGGGAACTTAAAAGTAAAAGTAACCTATACTCTCACAGATGATAATGAATTGAATATTGACTATGATGCATCCACAGATAAAAAAACAATAATCAACCTGACCAATCATGCATTCTATAACCTGAATGGCGAAGGCAGCGGATCTATTCTGAATCATCAGTTACAGATAAATGCAGAAAAGTTCAATCCGGTTGATTCTACTCTTATCCCTGCGGGAAAACCTTCAGAGGTTGATGGAAGTCCATTTGATTTCAGAAAACCGTACAGTATAGGAAGCAGGATTGAAAATGATCATATTCAATTGAGATACGGAAAAGGCTATGATCATAATTATATCCTGAATCGTGGGGCTTCGGATGACTTGTTTCATGCTGCAAAAGCTATTGGTGACAGATCTGGTATTATCATGGATGTATTTACTACAGAACCGGGACTGCAATTTTACAGTGGTAACTTTATGCAGGGGAAAAATACATTTAAGAACGGATCGAAAGATGAGTTCAGAACTGCATTTTGTCTGGAAACACAGCATTTCCCTGACTCTCCAAACAGACCGGATTTTCCAAGCACCGTTCTGGATAAAGGTAAAAGCTACAAAAGCAGAACTGTTTATAAGTTTTCAGTGAATCGCTAAACACAAAGAAAATAAGTTGATTTGTATTTTATCACGATTATTAGAACTTTATGCTGAAAAAAGAGATAAAAATATTAGCTGACTGATATGAAAAGAAAATTAAGAATGGGAATGATTGGTGGAGGTAAGGATGCCTTTATCGGAGCAGTTCACCGTATTGCGGCAAACATGGATGGGCTTATTGAACTTGTTTGCGGGGCATTGAGCTCAAGTCCTGAAAAAGCACTTGAAAGTGGAAAAACACTTTTCCTCCCTGAGAGCAGGATTTATCCTGATTTTGAGGAAATGATTCGTCAGGAAAGTCTTCTTCCTGCCGACCAGCGTATGGATTTTGTGAGTATTGTTACGCCCAACCATGTCCACTTTGCACCGGCTATGATGGCACTTGAATATGGTTTCCATGTGGTAATCGACAAACCGATTACTTTTACTCTGGAAGAAGCCAAATTGCTAAAGAAAAAAACTGAAGAAACCGGCCTGTGTTTATTACTTACCCATACTTATGCAGGATATCCGATGGTAAAACAAGCCCGGGAGATAGTAAAAGCAGGTGAGCTGGGTAATATCAGAAAAATATTAGTTGAATACCCTCAGGGATGGCTAAGCCGCTTATCTGAAAAAGACGGAAACAACCCGCAGGCTGCATGGCGCACAGACCCGAACAGGTCAGGTAAAAGTGGGTGTATGGGTGATATCGGAACCCATGCGGCTCATTTGGCTGAGTATATAAGTGGATTAAAAATCACTAAACTATGTGCCGATCTGAATATTGTAGTACAAGGCAGGGCTCTCGACGATGATGGGAATGTTCTGTTAAAATTCGATAATGGCGCAAACGGAGTATTAGT
>JBAZHY010000015.1:0-14065 GCA_041652175.1 Pedobacter sp. | reverse complement strand
CTGACAGAATATTTTCTGAAAAGCTTAAGAACTATGCTCATTAATTGCTTTCCAAAGCAAGTCCTTCAACTCCGGCAGGCCTTTTTGTGCAACAGATGAAATAAAAACAAAAGGTACAGAAGGTAATCCCTTTTTCATTTCTGCCATCAGTTCATCATCCAGCATATCCGATTTACTTACCGCAAGGATACGCGGTTTATGCATCAGTTCAGGATTGTATTGCTCCAGTTCGCTTAAAAGGATTTCATATTCCTCTTTAATGGTCCGGTTGGTATCTGCAGGCACAAGGAACAGAAGTACCGAATTACGCTCAATATGGCGCAGGAAACGGATACCAAGGCCCTTTCCTTTGGATGCCCCTTCTATGATCCCGGGAATATCAGCCATCACAAAAGAACGGTTATCCCGATAGGAAACGATACCCAAATTGGGGACTAATGTTGTAAATGCATAATCAGCTATTTCGGGTTTGGCAGCTGAAACAACCGAGAGTAAAGTGGATTTACCGGCATTGGGGAAGCCTACCAGACCTACATCTGCCAGAATCTTCAACTCAAGGATCATCCATTCCTCTTTGCCGGGCTCGCCGGGCTGAGCAAATCTGGGAGTTTGTTTGGTTGAGGTTTTAAAATGCCAGTTACCCAATCCGCCACGGCCACCTGCAGTTAATATTTTGGTTTCACCATCCTGAGTGATCTCAAATAAAATCTCACCGGTTTCTGCATTTCGGGCAATGGTTCCAAGCGGAACCTCCAGAATCTCATCCTTACCGGTCCTGCCTGATCTTTGTCCCCCTGAACCCGGAAGGCCACTCTCCGCAATAATATGTTTCCTGTATTTAAGATGCAGTAAAGTCCAGAGCTGACTGCTCCCCTTCAGAATAATATGACCGCCGCGTCCGCCGTCGCCCCCATCAGGACCACCCTTTGAGGTTAAAATATCACGGTGCAGATGTGCAGAACCGGCTCCGCCATTACCTGAACGGCAGCAAATTTTTACGTAATCAACAAAATTTGAGCTCTGAGACATAGCGATAATTTACAGAGAACAAAATCCCGTAAGGTTTTGATTGATCTCAGAATTAAAATTGAATTAATCCGGATTAATAGGTATCCATTACCCCACAAATTGACGAAAAAATCTCATTAATTGAGCCGATCCCATTAATGCTTGTTAACTTATTCTGGTCTTTATAAAAGTTAGCGACCGGAGCTGTTTTTGAGTTATATTCAGCAATACGTTTGCGAATAATCTCAGGATTAGCATCATCCGGGCGTCCTGAATCTTTCCCTCTCAGCAACAAACGCTTTTCAAGTTCTACTGGTTCAACCACCAATGCGATCATACCGGAGATAGCAGATGATTTTGAAGCTAACAAGTTATCAAGAGCTTCCGCCTGGGCAACTGTACGTGGAAATCCGTCAAAAATAAAACCTTTGGCATCTTTATTGGCATCCAGCTTATTGCTGATCATCCCGATCACCACTTCATCAGGAACCAGGATACCCTGATCCATCAGCTTTTTAGCTTCCAGACCTAAGGCAGTACCATTAGAAATTTCGGATCTTAAAATATCACCTGTTGACAAATGAACTAATTGATACTTTTCAATTAATTTTTCGGATTGTGTTCCTTTACCAGCTCCCGGAGGGCCAAACAATACTAAGTTCAGCATTCGACTATTTAATTTTTTTCTGCGGCTAAAATAGTTTATTTGAAGCAGAAATATGTAAAAAATGTAAAAAGCCTTTCCGTAATTCAAACGGAAAGGCTTTATGGTGTGCATCTGAAGGGAGTCGAACCCCTAACCTCCTGATCCGTAGTCAGGTGCTCTATCCAATTAAGCTACAGATGCCCTTTTTAACGGACTGCAAAAATATGCTTTCTTTTCAAACAAACATATTTTTTTTGAAAATTCTCGCAATCCGTTAAAAATCAAGACTAAAATCAGCTTAAAGCTTTACGGATTACATCGAAATTCTAAGTTATTCGTCCTGTTAATAATGCCATGAATCTATTTTCCGGCAAATGCAATTTTTTATAATATTCGGATTCAGGTGGTTTAAATCCTTACAATTTAGCTGCAAATATAGATTTTCAGGTATCAGACCCAGGTAATTGCTTTTCCATAATCGCTATACCTTCCTCAAAACTATGCGGCCGATATCCCAGAACACGAATGGCTTTATCGAGAATAAAACCCGTCTTCTTAGGTCTTCTGGCAGCCTGATTAAGAGTATCAGCAGAAATAGGGCGGATAAGCGATTTATCCAGATTCCAATAATCAGCCACACGCTGAACTATTTCAAGGATACTCATCAGATCCTTACCCGAAGCATTAAAAACCCCCTGTGCATTATTCTTCACTGCAAGCAGGCAGCATTCTGCCAGGTCCTCGGCCAGAGTTGGCATACGCCATTGATCATTTACCACATTAATCGGCTCAGCCTTTTCCAATGCAGCTTTAGCCCATAGAACAATATTACTCCGGCTCATGTCACTTACGATACCATATACAATGATTGTTCTTAAAATAGTCCATCTGCAATTCGACCCTTTTATAATTTGCTCGGCTTCCAGTTTGGTCTGACCGTAATAGCTCAAAGGATTTGGTTCCGCATCCTCTGTATAAGGTCCATCCTCCCCGTCAAAAATAAAATCGGTAGAGAGATGAACTAATTGAATATCGTTTTTCTCACAAATATCAACAAGGTATTTTACCGAATCTACGTTCAGGGCATAACATTTCTCACGATTGTTTTCACAGGCATCCACGTTAGTCATTGCCGCAGTATGAATTATCGCATCTGGCCGGTATTTTGCGACTAGTTCCCCGATACGTGACTTATCAAGAACATCCAGTTCCTCATAAATATATCCTGCCTTTGCCGGGTGGCGGTCAGGGCCGGTAGAAGTGGCAATCAGCTCAATATCTTTATCAGCTAAACTTAAATCTGTTAGTTTTTGTCCGAGTAATCCGTTACTCCCGGTAACCAGTATTCTTTTCATGCCACAAAATAAAGGAAGATTTGAATAAAAATTGCGAATTACGAATTATGAATTACGAATTATAGAATTGATGTGCTTATAAAGTCAGATTACGGGCAACAGATAACGGTTAAGAGATATGGTCAATAATTTATTCTAAAAAACTTTAATTAAGTATTTGATTTACGGGGATAAAGAGTATTTTTGCAAACCGAAAAAACGCCCTTTAATACGGGCTTAAATATTGATTTAATTACGTTTTATAAATTTATATGCCAAACGCCGGAAAAATTGCACAGATCATCGGACCTGTAGTAGACGTCAGCTTCACTGAAAATGCACAATTGCCTAAAATTTACGATGCATTAGAGATCGTAAAGTCCAATGGCCAAAAGATCATTCTTGAGGTTCAGCAACATCTTGGAGAAGACCGTGTTCGCACCATTGCGATGGACTCAACAGACGGACTTGTACGTGGAATGAATGTGATTGACACCGGTGCCCCAATCAAAATGCCGATCGGCGATAAGATCAAAGGCCGTCTGTTTAACGTAGTAGGTGCAGCTATTGACGGAATTGACACTATGGACAATTCTGACGGTTATCCGATCCATAATACCCCCCCTAAATTTGATGAGTTAAGTACTGAAACTGAAGTGCTTTTTACAGGTATCAAAGTAATCGACCTTCTGGAGCCTTATGCAAAAGGTGGTAAAATCGGATTGTTCGGTGGTGCGGGTGTAGGTAAAACGGTATTGATCATGGAGTTGGTAAACAACATTGCGAAAGCTTATGCAGGTTTATCTGTATTTGCCGGAGTAGGTGAGCGTACCCGTGAAGGAAATGACCTTTTACGTGAGTTTATAGAATCAGGCGTTATTAACTATGGTGATAAGTTCAAGCATTCAATGGAAGAAGGCGGATGGGATCTGTCGGTAGTAGATAAAGAAGTATTAAAGGATTCTAAAGCTACACTGGTATTCGGACAAATGAACGAGCCTCCTGGTGCCCGTGCACGTGTTGCGCTTTCAGGTTTGACAGTAGCTGAATATTTCCGTGATGGTGATGGCGAAGGTCAGGGAAAAGATATTCTTTTCTTCGTGGATAACATCTTCCGTTTCACTCAGGCAGGTTCTGAGGTATCAGCACTTCTTGGACGTATGCCATCTGCGGTAGGTTATCAGCCAACACTGGCTACTGAGATGGGTCTGATGCAGGAAAGGATTACTTCTACCAAACGCGGATCAATTACCTCTGTACAGGCCGTTTACGTTCCTGCGGATGACTTGACTGACCCTGCACCGGCAACAACCTTTGCCCACCTTGATGCAACAACCGTATTGTCGCGTAAAATTGCTGAGCTTGGTATTTATCCTGCAGTAGATCCGTTAGATTCTACATCGAGGATCCTGAATGCTGCTACCTTAGGTAATGAGCACTACGGAACTGCACAAAGAGTTAAAGAAATTCTTCAGCGTTATAAAGAATTACAGGATATTATCGCCATCCTTGGTATGGACGAACTATCCGAAGAAGATAAATTGGTTGTAGGACGCGCCCGTCGTGTTCAACGTTTCCTTTCTCAGCCATTCTTCGTTGCGGAACAGTTCACCGGATTAAAAGGTGTATTGGTTGATATTAAAGATACTATCAAAGGTTTTAATATGATTATGGATGGTGAAGTGGATGAATATCCTGAAGCAGCATTCAACCTGGTAGGTACTATTGAAGATGCTATCGAAAAAGGTAAGAAACTATTAGCTGAAGCAAACGCTTAAATAGTATAGGGTATTGCGTATTGAGTCTGCTTTCGCTATACTCAATACTCAATACTCAATACTCAATACTCAATACTCAAAAAATGAAATTAGAAATATTAACACCTGATAAAAAGGTATTTGAAGGGGAAGTAAGATCTGTAACCGTTCCGGGAACTCTGGGATCTTTCGAAGTTCTTAAGGATCACGCTCCAATCATTTCAACCCTGGAGGATGGCAAAGTAATTATCAGACAGGACAATACCGAAGAAACTATTTTCATTAAAGGAGGAGTAATTGAAGTCCTGAATAACAATATTATGGTACTGGCAGAAGGGACCCAGAATTCCTGATCTAAACATCACCAAAATAAAAACCCTTCCGTTTAAAAACTGAAGGGTTTTTTTATACCCCGATTCTTCATTTTTTTCAGATGATTTCAGAATTTCAGGAAGAAAACAGGCTCTTCGACTAACAAACATTTTATTTGAACCGAAAACCAAAAACCGTTTTGGTCTACAAGCTCAGTATTAAAAATATGCATTTAAAAATTTAATGATATATAATTTCGATTTATTAATTAAAACAGAATTATATTCTAATTTAAAAAAAATGCATTCACTATTGATACTTAAAAACGAAGGTCTTAAATTGAGAAATAAATAATCAAAGAAAATATATCCACCTGAAAATGAAGAGTACTTCGAATTATACATCTCAAAAGCTTGTCCTGTCAGGGGTCTTTGTCGTTATTTTCATTCTCAATATTATTCTGCTCATTCCTAAAATAAAGGCGTAAGATTTAAATATATCATGACATAAAATCCGACGCCTTCCTTTGAAAGAAAGGCTTTTTTTTTGATACCTATTTAACTATTGAAATAAATTACAAACAAAACCGGCAACGGAAAGAAATAAAAGATCAGATGGCACTTAACAAATTCAGCAAAACAGTAACACAAGACCCGACACAGCCGGCATCACAGGCAATGTTATACGGAATTGGTCTGACTACAGAAGATCTGGCAAAGGCACAGGTTGGAATAGTCAGTATGGGCTATGATGGGAATACCTGTAATATGCACCTTAACGATCTTGCCCAGGTTGTTAAAAAAGGAGTCTGGGATAACGATCTGGTAGGCTTAATGTTCCATACAATCGGTATCAGCGATGGTATTACCAATGGTACAGAAGGAATGCGTTATTCGCTGGTATCAAGAGATCTGATCGCTGATTCGATCGAAACTGTTTGTGGTGGTCATTATTATGATGGGCTAATCGCCCTTCCGGGATGCGATAAAAACATGCCCGGTGCCATCATCGCAATGGGTCGTTTAAATCGTCCTGCCCTTATGGTCTATGGAGGAAGTATCCATTCAGGACATTATAAAGGACAGTCCCTGAATATTGTTTCGGCTTTTGAAGCTTTGGGACAGAAGCTTGCCGGCAATCTTGCTGAAGAAGATTATCAGGGAATCATTAAACAGGCTTGTCCGGGTGCGGGTGCCTGTGGAGGTATGTACACTGCAAATACCATGGCTTCCGCAATTGAAGCGATGGGAATGAGTTTACCTTACAGTTCTTCTTATCCTGCTTTGAGCGAAGAAAAAAAGAAAGAATGCCACGAAGCAGGTAAATACATCCGTATCCTGCTTGAAAAAGATATTAAGCCAAGGGATATCATGACCAGAAAGGCATTTCATAATGCTATAGTTACAGTTATGGTTCTTGGAGGTTCGACTAACGCAGTATTACACCTTATCGCAATGGCCAAATCAGTAGGTATCGAACTTACACTGGCAGATTTCCAGAAAGTAAGTGATGAAACCTCTGTTATAGCCGACCTTAAACCAAGCGGTAAATATATGATGGAAGATGTTCACGAAGTTGGAGGTATGCCTTCTGTATTAAAATATCTTTTATCTAAAGGGCTTATTTATGGCGACTGTCTGACGGTAACAGGAAAAACCCTGGCTGAGAATGTAGCTGATGCTGCAGATCTTGATTTCAGCGCTCAGGACGTGATTCTGCCGTATGAAAATCCAATCAAGAAGACCGGACACCTGCAAATGCTGTATGGTAACCTTGCCCCTGAAGGTTCAGTAGCTAAAATCAGCGGAAAAGAAGGTGAATCTTTCACAGGACCTGCACGCGTATTTGATGGTGAATTTGAACTGATCCACGGAATCAGCAGTGGAAAAGTAAAAGCAGGTGATGTAGTGGTTATCCGGAATGTTGGTCCGAAAGGTGCTCCGGGCATGCCTGAAATGTTGAAACCGACCTCAGCCATTTTTGGAGCCGGACTGGGTGCTTCAGTAGCGCTGATCACTGACGGACGTTTCTCGGGTGGTACCCACGGATTTGTTGTAGGGCATATGACTCCTGAAGCATTTGAAGGTGGTAATATCGGGCTGGTCAGAGACAATGACGTTATTGAACTCAGCGCTGTCAAAAACTCCATTAATGTGATGATCTCTGATGAAGAGATGGAACAAAGAAGAAAAGAATGGCAACAGCCTGAACCTCCGGCAAAGAATGGAGTATTATATAAATATTTTAAACAGGTAAAGAACGCAAGCCAGGGCTGCGTTACTGATGAAGAATAATTAAGTGTTCAGATCCCGGATCAGAACTTACTAACATAAAGAATCATATTATGGAAATTGAGCAGCAGGCATTAAGCAACCCCAGCGGGGTAGAGACTATAGAAGTTACAGGTTCAGTAGCTCTTTTAGAGGCATTAATAGCAGAAGGTACTGAAGTCGTTTTTGGATATCCGGGTGGGGCAATCATGCCGATCTACGATGCTCTCTATGACTACAAGGATAAGCTTAACCATATTCTGGTAAGACACGAACAGGGTGGGATCCATGCAGGTCAGGGCTTTGCACGAACTTCGGGTAAAGTGGGGGTTGTATTTGCAACCAGCGGCCCGGGTGCAACCAATCTGGTTACCGGACTTGCTGATGCGATGATCGACAGCACTCCTCTGGTATGTATTACCGGACAGGTATTTGCGCATCTTTTAGGAACTGATGCATTTCAGGAGACTGATGTGATCAATATCACAACCCCTATTACCAAATGGAACTATCAGGTTACTGATGCTACTGAAATTCCGGAAGTAATCAGCAAAGCATTTTATATTGCACGAAGCGGAAGACCCGGACCGGTTTTGATTGATATTACCAAAAATGCCCAGATACAAAAATTCGATTACAGCGGATATATTCCATGTAATCATATCCGCAGCTATCGTCCGAAACCAATTGTCCGCAAGGAATATATTAAGCAGGCTGCAGACCTGATCAATCAGGCAAAGAAGCCCCTTATCTTATTCGGACAAGGAGTAATCCTGGGTGAGGCGGAGAAAGAATTTCAGGCTTTTATTGAGAAAAGTGGTATTCCATCTGCCTGGACATTATTAGGTGCCGGGGCAATTCCTACAGATCATCCGTTAAATGTTGGTATGCTGGGAATGCATGGCAACTACGGCCCGAATGTACTGACCAATGAATGTGACGTATTGATCGCCATCGGAATGAGGTTTGACGACAGGGTTACCGGTCGTTTGGATAAATATGCAAAACAGGCTAAAGTTGTTCATCTGGATATTGACCCTTCTGAGATTGATAAAAACGTAAAGACTACTGTTCCGGTTTGGGGTGATTGTAAAGAAACACTTCCGCTTTTAACAGAATTGATCGACGGGAAAAAACATACTGACTGGCGGAATAAATTCCAAGAATATACCCAGATGGAGGTTGATGCAGTCATCAAAGCCGAGTTAGAGCCACAGAGCGGAGAACTTACTATGGGTGAGGTTATCAATAAATTAAATGAACTTACCGATGGGGATGCAGTAATCGTAACTGATGTGGGCCAGCATCAAATGGTTGCCTGCAGGTATTCAAAACTGAACAAAACACGCAGTAATGTAACCAGCGGTGGTTTGGGAACAATGGGCTTCGCATTACCGGCAGCCATCGGCGCAAAATACGGTGCACCCGACAGACCTGTAGTAGCTGTAATCGGTGATGGCGGATTCCAGATGACCCTTCAGGAACTTGGAACAATTATGCAATACGGTGTGGATGTAAAGATCCTGATCTTAAATAATAACTTCCTCGGAATGGTTAGACAATGGCAGGAACTGTTCAATGATGAGCGTTATTCATTTGTAGATATTCAGAGTCCTGATTTTGTAGCATTAGCCGCAGCTTATGGTATTAAAGGAAGGAGTATTTCAAACCGTGATGATATCAGTTCCTCATTAAAGGAAATGCTGAACACAAAAGGTTCATTCCTGCTGGAAGTTATGGTAACAAAGAAAAACAATGTATTCCCGATGGTACCACAGGGTTGCAGTGTAAGTGAAATCAGATTGAAGTAATAAATGTTCAGATAGATTATCCGGACCGAAAAAAGATAAAATATGAGCAGTCATAATAATGCAGAAAAAGTGTCAGATAAACAGGAGTTTAATATCACTGTTTATACTGAAAATCAGATCGGACTTCTAAGCAGAATCGCGATCATCTTTAGCAGACGCAAAATCAATGTTCACAGTCTCAATACTTCCCCATCAGAAATTGAAAGTATTCATCGCTTCAATATTGTGGTAAATGAAACTGAAGATGTAGTTAGAAAACTATCAAGACAGATTGAAAAGCAGATAGAAGTATTGAAAGTATACTATAATACCAATGATGATGTGATCTGGCAGGAACTTGCACTTTACAAGGTACCTACTGATATCATTGCTGAAAAGGCTAGTGTAGAGCGTCTGCTTCGTGAAAATGGGGCAAGAGCAGTTGTAATCCGTAAAGATTACACGGTATTCGAAACTACCGGTCACCGTGAAGAAACTGATGCCCTGATTAAAATATTGCAGCCATTCGGCTTAATCGAATTTGTTCGCAGTGCAAGGGTTGCTATCATTAAACACAGTGATGGTTTTAACCGTAAACTGCGCGAATTTGAAAAAGCAGAACCGGGTGAGGATACGGCTGAAAATGAGTACCTGAACAAAGGACAGCGAATATTCACCATGTAATTAGAAATAAAAAATATTCAACAACAATAAAAACAAAGTAAAAACAAAACAATATGGCAAAGATCAATTTCGGTGGGGTTATAGAAGAGGTAGTAACCCGCGAAGAATTCCCATTAGACAAGGCCCGGGAAATTTTAAAAGATGAAACCGTAGCAATTATTGGTTATGGTGTTCAGGGCCCGGGACAGGCATTAAACCTGCGCGACAATGGTATTAAAGTAATTATCGGTCAGCGTAAAGACTCAAAAACATGGGATAAAGCTATCGCTGATGGGTGGGTACCCGGAGAAACCCTTTTTGAAATTGAGGAAGCTGCTGAAAAAGGTACGATTATTCAGTATCTGTTATCAGATGCAGGTCAGATCGCACTTTGGCCTACAATTAAGAAGTACTTAACTCCTGGAAAAGCTCTTTACTTCTCTCACGGATTTGGTATTACTTACAAAGAGCAAACAGGAATTATTCCATCTGCTGATATCGACGTGATTTTAGTAGCTCCTAAAGGATCAGGAACTTCATTACGCCGCTTATTCCTTGCCGGTAAAGGTCTGAACTCATCGTTTGCAGTTCATCAGGATGCTACAGGCAGAGGCAGAGACCGCGCTATCGCTTTAGGTATTGGTGTTGGTTCAGGCTATCTGTTCGAAACTGATTTCCGTAAAGAAGTATTCTCTGACCTTACAGGTGAGCGTGGTACCCTGATGGGTGCTATTGCAGGTATCTTCGAAGCACAGTACAATACACTTCGCAGAAACGGACACTCCCCTTCTGAAGCGTTCAACGAAACTGTAGAAGAATTAACTCAGAGCCTGATGCCATTAGTTGCTGAAAACGGTATGGACTGGATGTATGCAAACTGTTCTACTACTGCTCAGCGTGGTGCATTAGACTGGAAAGGTCGTTTCCGTGATGCAACCCAACCGGTATTCGATGAGCTTTATGAAAGTGTTGCGACAGGTAAAGAAGCAGAACGTACTATCAAATTGAATAGTCAGCCTGATTATCGTGTAAAACTTGAGGCAGAACTTAAGACTTTACATGACAGTGAAATCTGGCAGGCAGGTCAGGCAGTAAGAAGCCTGCGTCCTGAAAATCAGCCTGAGAAGTAATAAATACCATGTAATAAGTTGTAAGTTATGAGTAAACAGCCGTCGGCAGATACTTAGAACTTACAACTTATAACCTATAACTCTATGGCACAAACGCTGTTTGATAAGATCTGGAATGAACATGTTGTCAGTAGGAATGCCGGATTCCCGGATACTTTATATATAGATACTCACATTATCAATAAAGTAACGAGTCCTGCAGCTTTTGAAGGCTTGCGTAAAAGAGGAATTCCGGTTTTAAGACCAGAACAGACTATTGTACTGACTGAAAAGGGATTGGAACATATTCCGCTCAGTGATTTATCGCGTTTTCAAATTGATCTGCTTCAGAGAAATTGCAGTGATTTTGAGCTGGAAAAGGTCGGGGAATACCGTAGCGGAGAATCTCTTCCGGTGGTTGCTTTTCCCGGACAAACAGTAATATGTGACATAAAACATGCCGGTGTATTCGGAGCCCTGGGAGCTATGGCCATTGGCATTAATGATTTTTTGGTTGAGCAGGTGCTTGCCACCCAATGTCTTCTGATTAACAAGCCGAAACGGATGAAAATTGAAGTGAACGGCAAGCTGAACAGGGGAATTGGAATAAAAGACATCAATCATTACCTCATATCTGAGATTACAGCAGATGGAGCTAATGATTATTTTATTGAATACGGAGGTGATACCCTCCTGAATATGGATATGGAAGACCGTATCGCTCTTTGCAGCTTGAGCAAAGAGATCGGTGCAGTTGGCGGGCTCATTGCTCCGGATCAAACTACACTGGAATATGTTTTCAAGCATAGTTCAATATCTTATACTGAGAATATTGAAGAAACTCTTTGTTTTTCGAGGAGTCTCATATCGGATGAAAGTGCTGTTTATGATGAGGTGCTTGAGTTTGATGCTGAAGATATCAGGCCGGGTAATTATGGTATCGGTCTTTCAAAGCTGATTACATCCAGATCGTCTGAAGAAAGGTACGGGATGATCACCTTTGAAGGAGCTGCAATTATTGCAGGTTACAATGACACCGACTATCTGATGAGTCGTCTTGAGGAAATTGAAGAATTTGAAAATAATAAAGTTCTAAACACTTATAAAGGGCATCAAAATATAGCCTCTTAAAAAGAATACTGATAGAGTTTTGCTCTGCAAAAAAAAGAAATATGTTACACGATCCAAACCGCATTTATATTTTCGACACTACCCTCAGGGATGGGGAGCAGGTCCCGGGATGTCAATTATCTACCGTAGAAAAGATTGAAATCGGTAAAGCCCTGGAAAAGCTCGGAGTTGATATTATCGAAGCCGGTTTCCCAATTTCAAGTCCCGGTGATTTCCAAAGTGTGGTTGAGCTTTCCAAAGCAATTCGTGAACCGGTTATCTGTGCGCTTACCCGTGCCAATAAAGGCGATATTGATTGCGCTGCAGAAGCATTGAAGTCTGCCAAAAGACCGCGAATCCATACAGGAATCGGGGCTTCAGACAATCATATCAAATTTAAATTCAACAGTACCCGCGAAGCCATTCTGGAACGGGCTGTCGACGCGGTAAAATATGCCAAAAGCTTTGTTGAAGATATTGAGTTTTATGCCGAAGATGCCGGAAGGGCCGACAATGTTTTTCTTGCCAAAATGGTCGAGGCTGTTATCGCTGCAGGAGCTACTGTAGTGAATATCCCGGATACTAACGGTTATTGCCTTCCGGAACAATACGGTGAAAAAATTCGTTTTCTGAAAGAAAATGTGAAAAATATTGATCAGGCAATTATTTCTGTTCATTGTCATAATGACCTGGGCCTTGCAACAGCAAACAGTATTGCAGGTATTCAGAATGGTGCAAGGCAGGTTGAATGTACCATCAACGGTATAGGCGAACGTGCAGGGAATACGGCTCTTGAAGAGATCGTTATGATTCTCAAAACACATCATAGTCTGAACTTTACACATAAGGTAAACAGCAAACATCTTTATGAACTGAGCGGCATGGTTAGCCGGATGATGCGTATGCCGGTTCAGCCTAATAAGGCTATTGTCGGGAAAAATGCATTTGCACACAGTTCAGGGATTCATCAGGATGGGGTATTGAAACACCGTGAGACTTATGAGATCATTAACCCTGAAGATGTAGGTATCGATCAGTCAGAGATCATCCTGACTGCCCGAAGCGGAAGACATGCTTTGAATCATCATCTTGAACGTCTGGGATATACCATAGAGCGTATTGACCTTAATCAGGTATATGAGCGCTTCCTTGTACTGGCAGATGGTAAAAAAGAAATCAAAGATGATGATATTCTGTTGTTGATGGGCGACAGGGCTGAATCTAATTATAAAGACGGACTTTCAATCAAGAGCCTGCAGGTAAGCTGCGGCGATCAGACAAGCCCGGAAGCAAAAGTAAAGCTGCATTATAAAGGTTCAGACCATGAGGCTAACTCAATTGGGAACGGTCCGGTTGATGCCGCTATCAAAGCAATAGAAAAGATCATCGGAAGAAATTATAATATCAGGGAATTTAATATTCATTCCATACACAGCGGAAGTGATGATGTAAGCAAAGTGGATATGCTGGTTATTAATGAAGGTAAGTCGTACAAGGGCTATGGGTTCAGTACAGATATTGTACGTGCTTCGGTAAATGCCTATTTAGATGCATTGAATAAGTTTGTTTAAGCAGCAGAAATCAATTTTAAGAAATAAGTAAATACCTGGTTTTGGATGTAAAACAAAGAATCCAATTACCGGGAACTAATAAAAAGATTAATAAAAAAGAGAAAAATGAGCAAAACATTGTTTGACAAAGTGTGGGATTCTCACGTTGTTCGTAAGATCGAAGGCGGACCGGATGTATTATTCATCGACCGTCATATGGTACACGAAGTGACAAGCCCGGTAGCCTTTCTTGGCTTAAAGAGCAGAGGATTAAGAGTTTTATATCCTGAACGTACATTCGCTACTGCAGATCATAATACTCCGACAATTAATCAGCACTTACCTGTAGCCGACCCTCTTTCTGCCAATCAGCTTAAGGCTCTGGAATCTAATTCAAAAGAGTACGGAATCAGTTATTGGGGTTTAGGCCATCAAAAAAATGGAATTGTGCATGTGGTAGGTCCGGAATATGGGATTACACAACCAGGTGCAACAATTGTATGCGGCGACTCGCAT
>JBAZHY010000014.1:0-14191 GCA_041652175.1 Pedobacter sp. | reverse complement strand
TGGTATTGCCGATCTGGGAATAGTAGGTGAAAATGTGATCAGCGAAACCGGAGTGGATGTCAGTTTTCTACAGATGCTTGGTTTTGGCAAATGCACTTTAAAGCTGGCTGTCCAGAACAACAGCTCCATTGAAAGCATTTCTGATCTTAACGGCAAAGCAATTGCCACCTCATATCCGGTGATTCTGAAGAATTTCCTTGATCAGAATAATATCAAAGCAGATATCAGAACAATATCAGGCTCAGTTGAAATTGCTCCGGGTTTGGGATTGAGCGATGCTATTTTTGACATCGTTTCTACAGGAGGAACCCTTAAAAGCAATGGCCTAAAGCCATTTGCAGAAGTGATGAAGTCTGAAGCTGTCCTGATAGGCAGAAAAGGCGATGAAAACAATCTGCTGATTATTGAACTGATTCAACGAATCCAGTCGGTTCTAAGGGCAAAAGAAACCAAGTATGTGGTTCTGAATACGGAGACAAAAAATCTTGACCGCATCCTTGAACTTCTTCCTGGAGTAAAAAGCCCAACAGTAGTGCCATTGGCTGAAAGCGGATGGGTTGCAGTTCATACTGTTATTCCCGAACGCGACTTCTGGGAGAAGATCAGTCTGCTGAAAAACGCTGGAGCTCAGGGAATTGTAGTGATGCCTATCGAAAAGATCATCTTATAAAAGCATTGCTATGTTGAAAGTCTATAATTTTAAAGACCTGAGCCCCAAAGCTGTTGAAGATCTTTGTAAACGCAATATAGATTCCAATAATCATATCAGGACTACGGTAACTGAAATTATTGATGCAGTGAAGTTAAAAGGCGACTTCGCTTTGAAAGCATTTGCTGAAAAGTTTGATGGTATCAAACTCGATAAACTATTTATCGAAAAAGATGAGATCAGGGCGATTGCTTCCGGTGCTTCTGAAGAATCCAAACAAGCCCTTAAGCTTGCATTCGACAATATCCGGAAGTTTCACGCGAATCAGCTTCGTACTGAAGAAAAAACTGAAACTTCAAAGGGTGTAATTTGCTGGCGTGAATTAAGGGCAATTGAAAGGGTGGGACTCTATATCCCCGGAGGGACGGCTGTTTTACCAAGCACCTTTCTGATGCTGGGCGTCCCTGCAAGAATTGCCGGTTGCAAAGAGATCGTTGTTTGTTCCCCTCCTCAGAAGGACGGAAAAATAAATGCTTACCTGGCTTATTGTGCCGGCCTGCTCGAAATCGACCGTATTTATCTGGCCGGAGGTGCGCAGGCAGTTGCAGCAATGGCTTACGGTACAGAAAGTATTCCGAAAGTGGATAAGATTTTCGGGCCTGGCAACCAATATGTCACCAAAGCTAAAACGATCATCCAATCAGAGAGTCAGACTGCAATAGATATGCCTGCCGGTCCGTCTGAAGTACTGGTCATAGCCGACGAAACGGCAAAAGCTGAGTATGTTGCTGCCGATCTGTTGGCTCAGGCTGAGCACGGTACAGACAGTCAGGCTGTACTTGTTTCCAGTTCTGCACGGATTATTGAAGAAACGTCACTGGAACTGGAAAGACAAATAGCATTACTTCCCAGAGCCGGGATCGCTGCAAAAGCCATTGCCAATTCCTATGCGGTATTATGTTCAGATCTGAAAGATGCCATGTCATTTAGCAATTACTATGCACCTGAACACCTGATTCTGGCCACAGATCATTGGGAAAGTATCAGTAATGATATAATTAATGCCGGTTCGGTATTTCTCGGACATCTTACTCCTGAAAGTGCAGGAGATTATGCTTCAGGAACAAATCATACTTTACCAACCAGCTCTTATGCAAAGGCATATTCAGGAGTTTCGGTAGATTCATTTGTAAAAAAGATCACGTTCCAGCATATCAGCAAAGAAGGAATTAAAAATATTGGTCCGGCTGTAGAGATACTGGCCTCGCTTGAAGGATTGGAGGCACATAAAAACGCGGTAAGCATACGCTTAAAAGACGGCCGGGAAGAATAAACCGCTTATTATAAAAAGATTAGTATGTTCAACATAGATAGTATACTACGTAACAACATAAAAGAATTGGTGCCCTATTCATCGGCAAGAGATGAGTTTAAGGGAGAAGCTTCCGTATTTCTGGATGCGAATGAGAACAGCTATGGTTCACCATTGAACCACAGCTACAATCGTTACCCGGATCCGCTGCAGTGGAAAGTCAAAGAGCGTCTCTCTGAAATAAAAGGGGTGCCGGCACAAAATATTTTCCTCGGAAATGGAAGTGATGAAGCAATAGACATTCTTTTCAGGGCATTTTGTAATCCCGGAATTGATAATGTAATCACCCTTCCTCCTACTTATGGCATGTATGAGGTTTCTGCAAATATCAATGATGTGGAAGTGAGAAAAATTATGCTCAGGCCTGATTATCAGCTGAACATGGAAGGTATTACCGAAGCTATTGATGATCATACTAAGATCATTTTTATCTGTTCTCCTAATAACCCGACAGGAAACTCAATCGACAGACAGGATATTGAAACTATTTTAGCCAACTTCAATGGTTTGGTGGTTATCGATGAAGCTTATATCAATTACAGCAGACAAAAGACTTTCATTCAGGAGTTAACTGAATACTCTAATCTGGTAATCCTTCAGACTTTATCAAAAGCATGGGGACTTGCAGGTTTGAGAATTGGAATGGCATTTGCAAGCGAAGAGATTATAGAGGTTTTCAATAAAGTGAAGCCACCTTACAATATCAATGAAGCTTCTCAGCAACTGGCACTTGAAGCCTTGCAAAATGTAGATCAGATAAATAACTGGATTAAAGAAACCGTTGAAGAACGAGGGAAATTAATTGCTGAACTGGTTCAACTTCCTTTTGTGATAAAAATATATCCCTCCGATGCAAATTTCATTCTGGTTAAGACAACAAATGCAAGAGGTATTTACAATCATCTGGTCGATCAGGGAATTATTGTAAGAGACCGTTCCAAAGTTGAACTTTGTGAGGGCTCTTTACGGATTACCATCGGCACACCGAAGGAGAATAAAATATTATTAAACGCTTTAAAGAATTTTCAGGAATCTGATAAAATATGAAAAAGGTATTATTTATAGACCGCGATGGGACTTTAATCATTGAGCCGCCTGTAGACTTTCAGATTGATAGTCTGGAAAAGCTGGAGTTCTTACCCTATGCTATTTCATCCCTGAAAAAACTTCAGGACTTTGGATATGAACTTGTCATGGTTACCAATCAGGATGGAAGAGGAACCGACAGCTTTCCAGAAGACGATTTTCAAAAACCTCATCAGAAAATGCTCGACACTCTCAGAAATGAAGGAGTAAGTTTTGCCAGGATATTTATAGATGATTCTTTTCCCGAAGATAATAGTCCGAATCGTAAGCCAAATACCGGTCTGCTGACGGATTACCTGATTTCAAACCTGATTGACCTGCATAACTCTTATACTATCGGCGATCGGGAAACCGACATTCAGTTAGCAGCAAACCTTGGGTGCAAAGCCATATTTTATTCTGATAAAAGTAATGAGAGAGCTGTTTTAAACAGTAATAAATGGCCTGAAATATGCAAATTTCTGACAGCTAAAAAGGATCGTCTGGTTGAACTGGAAAGAAATACCAAAGAAACCAGAATCAAACTCAGCCTGAATCTGGATGGAAATGGGGAACATCATATTGATACCGGTTTGAAATTCTACGACCATATGCTCGATCAGCTTGCCAAACATTCGGGTGTTGATCTGAGCCTGAAAGTTGAGGGTGATCTGGAAATCGATGAACATCACACTATTGAAGACAGTGCCATTGCTCTCGGCAAAGCTTTCAAACAAGCTTTAGGTGATAAAAGAGGCATTGAACGTTATGGCTTCCTTCTGCCAATGGACGAAGCTCTGGTACAATGCGCCATCGACTTTTCAGACCGGGCATATTTTATTTATGAAGGTAAATTTAACCGTGAATACGTAGGTGATTTCCCGACAGAGATGTTTGAACACTGGATGAAATCATTTTCTGAACATGCAGGAATGAATCTGAACTTAAAAATCATTGATGGGGATAACACCCACCACATGATTGAAGCCAGTTTTAAAGCTCTGGCAAAAAGTATTAAGCAGGCCATAAAAATTACGGGAACAGAACTTCCAAGTACGAAAGGGGTATTATGATCGGAATAGTATATTATGGTGCCGGCAATATTTTTTCACTTACAGCTGCACTGGATCGGTTAGGACTGGAATACGGCATGATCAAAACTGCTGAAGATTTTGAACAATACGACCGTTATATCATTCCCGGAGTAGGTCATGCAGGTTCTGCCATGCAGAAACTGAAGGATACCGGATTGATTCCATCAATTCTTGACTTAAAGAAACCGGTGCTGGGTATATGCGTAGGAATGCAACTGCTAACCAAACATTCTGAAGAAGGTAATTCTGAATTAACGGGTATTATTCCTTTAGAAACCAGGCTCTTCAGCGATGAACTGAAGGTTAAGGTCCCGCATACAGGATGGAATAAAGTATTTCGTACCATAGACAGTCAGCTTTTTACGGAAATCCCTCAGGGCTCGCATTTTTATTTTGTACACTCTTATTTTATAGAATTTAATTCTACTTTTACCATTGCTTTAGCAGAATACGGAATTAAATTCTCTGCCGTTATACAAAAAGATAATTTCTATGGAGTTCAGTTTCATCCAGAAAAATCCGGAATTGCCGGAGAACAACTTTTAAAAAATTTTGCATACTTAGCATAAACTCATGTATATAATTCCAGCAATTGATATCCTAGACGGGAAGGTTGTCCGTTTACGTGAAGGTGACTACACACAGGTGACTTCTTATGATGTTACTCTTGAGGAAATGATTGATAAATATAAATCGAATGGAACCGAATTTATTCATATCATTGATTTGAATGGAGCCAAAGGAGATTTCAGTAATCAGAAATTCCTGTTCGACATTATCAACAAAACCAGTATTAAAATTCAATATGGCGGCGGGGTTAGAAGTATTGACAAAGTCAAAGAACTGATCGATGCCGGTATTCACCGTATCATTGTAGGTACACAGGCAATTACCAATGCAGATTTCCTTCCGGAATTAAGCCGTGAAATTTGCGGAAAAGAAAAAAGTCAGGATCAGGTAGTGATTGCCATTGATGTATTAGATGAAGTGATCAAATATTCGGGTTGGATGGAAAGTTCGCCGATAAAACTGATGGATTATGTTGATAAATGCCTTAACCTTGGATTCTTCCGTTTCCTGTGTACAGATATAGACAAGGATGGAAAACTGGGTGGCGCCGGAGTTGGTCTCTATAAAAAATTACTCGATCATTCCCCTTTCATTAAGCTGATCGCCTCCGGAGGCGTAAGTTCCATGAAGGATATTGAAGAACTACAAAAAATCAAGGTCGAATCCTGCGTGGTTGGTAAAGCAATTTACGAAGGAAAAATTTCAATAGAAGAGATTAAAGACTGGAATCTGAAAGCGCTGATCAGCTTCTAAACTGATTATAATGCTTTCTATAAATCAGATGAATTGGATACATCCATTTTAAATAATAACCATTCTGCATTACCGGCTGCGGTTAATGAACTGGCCAAAAGAATCATTCCCTGTCTGGATGTGAAAGATGGCCGTACGGTTAAAGGTGTCAATTTTGTTGCTTTGCGCGATGCCGGAGATCCTGTAGAGCTTGCCTATCAATACTCTAATCAGGGTGCTGACGAACTGGTATTTCTGGATATCACTGCAACTCATGAAAGACGGAAAACCATGGTTGAACTGGTTAAATCAGTTGCAAGACAGGTTAATATTCCATTTACTATAGGCGGTGGGATCAATGAAATTTCCGATGCAGATATTCTGCTGAATTCAGGAGCGGATAAAATTTCGATCAATTCAGCGGCAGTCAGAAACCCTGGCTTTATTGATGAACTAGCTTCAGCCTTTGGTAAACAATTTGTTGTTGTAGCCATTGATACCAAGCATATCAATGGCAAAAACTATGTCCACCTGAATGGTGGACGTATTGCAACAGAAATCGAAACAGAAGACTGGATTAAAGAGGCTGAAGCCCGCGGAGCAGGAGAAATTCTCCTAACCTCTATGGATCACGATGGTACAAAAGGAGGATTTGACAATTTACTTCTGAAAAAAGTAAATGATACCATAACAATTCCTCTGATTGCCTCAGGCGGTGCCGGTTCTATTCAGCACTTTGTTGACTGCTTTAAGATCAGTAATGCCGATGCTGCACTGGCGGCTTCAGTATTTCATTATGGCGAGATATTAATCCCCAACCTGAAAAAGGTACTAAAGGAAAATAATATTGAGGTTAGATTATAACCAAAAAAATATAATAATGACAATCGATTTCAAAAAAGGTGAAGGTCTGGTTCCTGTAGTAATACAGGATGAAAAGACTATGGAAGTACTCATGCTGGGATATATGAATGAGGAAGCCTATCAAAAAACTGTAGCTGAAGGAAGGGTTACCTTTTTTTCAAGAACAAAGAACCGTTTATGGACCAAAGGTGAGGAAAGCGGGCATTTTCTGAATGTGGTCTCAATCTCTGAGGACTGCGATAATGACACCCTTTTAATCAGGGTAAATCCGATAGGTCCTACCTGCCATAAGGGAACCAGAAGCTGCTTTGACACCGGCTTTAATCAGAACTTTATTTTCGAACTGGAAAAAATCATTGAGGACCGTTACATGAATCCTGCAGAAGGTTCATATGTTAACAAACTTCGTGCAAAAGGATTGAACAAAATTGCTCAGAAGGTTGGAGAAGAGGGGGTTGAAACTGTCATTGCTGCACTAAACGAAACCGAGCATGATTTTATCAATGAGGCCTCTGATCTGATATTCCACCTTTTAGTATTATTAAAAGAAAAAAATATCAGCCTGAATACCATTGCAAAAAACCTGGAAAGCAGACATTCTGCGAAATAATGCTTTCGGGATAAGATAAACCTGAAGATCAGAATGATTAGAATTAAAGATACCGCCACTTTATCAGGGCATCAGAATCCGATATTCACTGTTGAAAATTCTATGAAACCCGGAATTATCTTTACAGGAGGTAATGATAAAGGGGTAGTTGAATGGAGTCTGAAAACACCCGGATTCATAAAAGTACTTTTCCAGGTTCGTTCATCGGTTTATTCACTTCATAGCACCAAAGATTTTCCTCTTCTGATGGCCGGGGAAAGGAGTGGCCTGATCAATGTATTTAATTTTGAAGAACAAAAACTGGTTGCCCCTCTGGTGCACCATAAACTTCCGGTTTTTGATATTAAGTCCGTCAGTTCTAAAAATGAACTGCTCGTTTCATCAGAAGATGGAAGTGTTTCTGTCTGGGATCTCAATAAATTAAACCTGATTTATACCTTTCAGGTTTCTTCAACAACAGTCAGGGTAATCAGTATCAGTCCCGATGAACAAATCGTTGCCTTTGGATGCAAGGATAATTTAATTAAGATCTACAGCCTTATTGATTATCATCTGATCGCAGTACTTGATCAGCATACTATGCCAATCAGTTCCCTTCAATTTTCACCTGACGGCAAACAATTACTTTCGGGAAGCAGGGATGCTCAATTAAAGATTTGGGATACAAAAGACTATTCACTTATCCGGAATATTCCGGCCCATCTCTTTTCAATATATAGTATTGCCTTCCATCCCGAATTACCTTTTATGGCAACGGGCAGCAGAGATAAGAGTATTAAAATCTGGGATACTGAAAATTACGAACTTAAGAAAACCATCAGTGTTGAAAAGGGAGATAACTCACATCGGCTTTCAATCAATAAAATTATCTGGGATCTGTCTGGTAAAAAACTGATTTCAGTTAGTGATGACAAGCTGCTCAAGATCTGGGATATTAGCCTTCAGGCCGAATAATCCAGAACCGACCTTATTTCACCAAACGTCTGATGATCCTGAGTTTATGAGTATAACGTTTTAGCTCTGCACTATAGATGCCCTGATTATCAATAGCATCTATCCTTACCCTACCCGATGCATGCATGATCTGTTGATTATCAAGCATTATACCAACATGTGTAATCCTACCCTCTTCATTATCAAAGAACGCAAGATCACCGGTCCTGGCCTCCTGAAGAAATCCAAGCAATTCGCCCTGCTCAGCCTGTTGCCAGGCATCACGCCTGATCTTTACTCCAAACTGCCTGAATACCATTTGAGTAAAACCGGAACAATCAATTCCGAATAAAGAACGTCCGCCCCATAAATAAGGGGCATCAAGATAGAACATCAGTACTCTTTGAATTGATGACCTGAAATCGTATTTATTGGGATTAGTAACCTCCCCCAGCAGTTTGTATCTGTTATCACCGAGATAAAAATAATTATCTATTGTTTGGGGAATACGCGATCCTGCCATCAGATACAAGACTGAGTTAGTATCCGTTTTTAAAACTTTATGACAGGGTTCTAATCCAAGGATAGAATTCTGATTACTGATTGAATTAAATGCGGGCTGATTGATATGAACATACTGTTTGTTATCTATCCATCCTTCATACTCATCATACTCTGTAATGATTCTTGACCATTTATCGGTAGTTTCAAGTATGGTAAAATGATCACCAAACAATAACTGTGAGCTCATTTCACTCCTGTCAGAAGGTTCTGTTCTAAGAGGTACCAGCGAAAGATTGCAAACACCAAACTGTTGATTCATCTTGCAAATAAACCAATTTTAGATTAAATTGAGCGATAATATACAAATATCAATATTTTATTATGATCAGTCCCGAAAATATTCATAGAATACTGATAGCGGTTGAAGACAGCCCCTATTCAGATCAGGCCGTAAATTATGGAGTATTACTGGCAAAAAATCTGGGCTCAAAAATCATATTAGTTCATGCAGATGAAATACCTGTGGCATCCCCATATTCGGCCGATCCATTACTGAATGAATCACCGGTAATGATTCCTGAATTAATGCATATTCAGGAAGAAGCCAGTAAAAATTTATTCAAAAGACTGAAACAACAGTATGGAGATAAAGTAGAAATTGAAACTTACAGCAGAATAGGCAGAGCACAAGATGAAATTCTTTCGGTAGCGGAAGATTCTAATGCAGATATGATCATTTTAGGCACGCATGGAAGAACAGGATTTGATCATTTTATATCAGGCAGCGTTTCCGAAAGTGTGGCCAGAAAAGCAAAATGTCCTGTTCTGATTATTCCTAAGCCTGAAAAAAAATAAGCAGACAATAAGGCATAAAAAAAGCGGAACCCCATTGAATACCGCTTTTTTATAGTATTATTCAATTACTACTCCATATGAAGCCATGCCTTCTTAGCAAGTAATTCTTCGCGGCTTTCACGAACGTCTTCGTCGTCAACACAACAATCAACCGGACAAACTGCCGCACACTGTGGTTCATCGTGAAATCCCACACATTCTGTACATTTATCTGAAACTATATAATAAACCTCATCAGAAATTGCTGACTGTGCTTCCTCAGCATTTAAAGTACTTCCATCCCCAAAATCAATCAAGCCTTTTAAACTTGTTCCATCAGAGAATCTCCATGACGCACCCGCATCATAAATTGCATTATTCGGGCATTCCGGTTCGCAAGCCCCGCAGTTAATACACTCATCGGTGATTTTAATTGCCATTTTATCTAAAAGTCTATTTTGTAAAGTTAATTTTGCAAAAAAGAGTTTTTAAGGCTCATTTTTTGATTGGAACAAATATAACATTATTTGAAGTAAATTTTGGGATGAATAAGAATTTGACAAGCAGACAACGAATCAGTGCATTGACACAACTAGGTGATATTTTAAAAATACCTGATGCAGAATTAAGCCTGCTTATCAATTCATCTCAACAGCATAATGCATGGTTCACTCCTGAAAACACAGCAAAAGCTGTTGCCGCAATTGCCGCGATGCTCAATTCAAAAGACCTTGATTCCTGGATAGACGATAAAAATTCAGTGCATACTCCATTGAATATAGGTCTGGTATTGGCAGGAAACATTCCATTAGTTGGGTTTCATGATATTCTTTCAGTATTAGGATCGGGAAACAGGGCCTTAATTAAGCTATCATCTCAGGATAAGAAATTGACACCTTATATCCTAAACAAACTGACAGAAATTGAACCCGGTTTTGAGGCACTGATCAGCTATGTAGAAAAGCTGACCGATTACGATGCCATCATCGCAACCGGAAGTAATAACACTTCCAGGTACTTCGAATATTATTTCAGCAAAGTGCCTCATATTATTCGTAAAAACCGAAACAGCATTGCCATACTTACAGGCAACGAAAACAGTGAAGATCTGAAAGCACTGGGGAATGATATATTTGACTATTTCGGATTAGGTTGCAGAAACGTTTCAAAAATATATGTACCTAAAGGGTATAATTTCAATCACTTTTTTGAATCCATCGAAAAATTCAAATATGTAACAGATCATCACAAGTATAATAATAACTACGATTATAATAAGTCTATTTTTTTGGTAAATATGGATAAGCATCTTGATAATGGTTTTTTGTTATTGAAAGAAGATCATCGTCTGGCCTCACCACTGGCTGTAATCTATTTTGAGGAATATGACAACATTCAGAATCTGGAACAGACATTACAAACTATGGAAGATCAGATTCAGTGTGTCATATCAAATGCAGAATTGAATATGAAAACCTATGGTTTCGGAAAAAGCCAGCAACCCGGTTTACAGGATTATGCAGATGGAATAGATACGATGAGATTTTTACAGCAATTGGGTCAGTGATTATTAGTTAATAGTTAGGCTGATTTGAAATGAACCCTTCATAAATCTCAACACTCAATACTAAATACTAAATACTAATTATTTAACTTTGACTCTGATGTATATAATTAAAGTTAGGGGTGTTGCGAAAATTCCGGATTACGTTCAGTTACGTGATGAAAAATTCACTCTTCTGGCGTACTTTCGTCTGGACAGACCGGATAAAGCACTTGAAAAAGCGGGCTTTAAAGAGCAGGCCGACTATATAATGAATAAAGCTAAAGACCTGCCATTCGGGCAAATTTTAAAATTAGATATATGATTGGTTCTTCGGTTATAAAATTAGAAAGTGTTGATGTTTACCAACAGAAACACCTGGTTCTCAGCAATGTAAATCTTCAGATAGATCCCGGAGAATTTGTATTTCTGATTGGTCAGACCGGATCAGGAAAAAGTAGTTTGCTGAAAATAATATATGGAGATCTTCATATTACCAATGGCTATGGACAGGTTGCAGATTTCGATCTGAAAAAATTAGCAGACAAAGACGTCCCTTTCCTTCGCCGGAAATTGGGAATTGTTTTTCAGGATTTTCAATTACTTACTGACCGGACTGTTGAACAGAATCTTGAATTTGTTCTGAAGTCCACCGGTTGGAAAGACCATAAGCTGATTTCTGAGCGTATTCTGGATGTTCTTGAAAAAGTGGGGCTCAGATCAAAGGTAAAGAAGATGCCTCACGAATTATCGGGTGGCGAGCAGCAGCGTGTAGTAATTGCCCGTGCTCTTCTTAATGATCCTGAAATAATATTGGCTGATGAACCTACCGGCAATCTCGATCCCGATACTTCAGAGGAGATTTTAACTCTTTTGAAACAAATCAGTCAGGCCGGAACTGCAGTATTAATGGCATCACATGATTACCATATCATCAGAATGTTTCCATCAAGAATCATTAAATGTGAAGGCGGAATTGTTCATGAGGACGTGAAAATTTAAAGCAAAGAAAATGGATCGATAATGTCATTGATCCACTCCCCTGTTCATTTGAATTTCAAACATTCGCAAAGCTGTATTCTGTTACCGCTTATACCCGGGAACTGACAGCTTGACTGATTTTATCTTTGGCAAAAAAATTGCCATAGGTGTGTATGAACTTTTCAGAATTATTGAAAAAAAAGAAGAAGACTAATATGGAAGAGAATCAAAACGCTGAAAACATTGATCAAAAGGAGATTTTGGATAAGAATAAGAGCGGTAATGAAGACGTAAATACTGAGACGGAAGCAACAGAAACTGCATCTGAAACACAAATCACCGAAGAGGATAAATTAAGGGCAGAAGCAACAGACTGGCAGAATAAATACCTTAGATTATATGCTGAATTTGACAATTTCAAACGCCGTACAAGTAAAGAGCGTCTGGAATTACTTCAAATGGCCGGCAAAGATGTGATCAGTGATTTATTACCGATACTTGACGATTTTGAAAGAGCTCAGAAGTCGATTGAAACTGCTACCGATATGGAGGCTGTAGCTGAGGGGATAAGGCTTATTCATCATAAATTGAAGAATATTTTAGCACAGAAGGGGCTTAAAGAAATGGAATCTGTGGGTAATGAATTTAACGCAGACATTCATGAAGGAATTACGAATATTCCGGCTCCATCAGAGGATATGAAGGGAAAAGTTCTGGATGAGTTAGAAAAAGGGTATTACCTTCATGATAAAGTAATACGTTTTGCAAAGGTTATTATCGGAGCATAAAATACTATGACAGCTTTTTGTTTTGCAGAAAAGCAAATCATACTTAAATAAAAATGGCTAAGAGAGATTATTACGACATTTTAGGGGTTACGCGTAGCTCAAGTGCAGATGAGATAAAGAAGGCTTATCGCAAAATGGCTATTAAATATCACCCAGATAAAAACCCGGGCGATAAACAGTCTGAAGAGAATTTCAAGGAAGCTGCCGAAGCTTATGAGGTTTTGAGTAACCCTGAGAAAAAGAACAGATATGATCAGTTTGGTCATGCCGGCGGTGCATCTAGTCCGAATGGCGGTGGCTACGGTGGCGGTCACATGAATATGGAAGATATTTTCAGTCAGTTTGGCGATATTTTCGGCGGTGGTGGCGGTGGCGGCAGTCCGTTTGACAGTTTCTTTGGAGGTCAGCAGCAATCGCGCGGAGGCCGTCGTGTTGCAAGGGGCAGTAATTTAAGGATAAAAGTAAAATTAAGCCTTGAAGAAATTGCCAAAGGAGTTGAAAAGAAGGTAAAAGTGAATAAACAGGTGGTTTGTACTACCTGTGATGGAAGCGGTGCAAAAGACAAATCATCCTTTAATACCTGTCCTACCTGTAATGGAAGCGGTGCTGTAAGAAGAGTTACCAATACAATTCTGGGGCAGATGCAAACTACCAGTACCTGTCCTACCTGTAATGGTGAAGGTACTCAGATTACATCCAAGTGTACCAGCTGCCATGGTGAAGGCCTGGTGAGAGGCGAAGAAACGATCAGTATCAATATTCCTGCAGGTGTAAGTGAGGGTATGCAGTTATCCATGAGCGGGAAAGGAAATGCAGCTCCAAGAGGTGGTATTCCAGGTGACCTGATTATTCTGATTGAAGAAATTCCTCAAGAAAGTTTAAAAAGAGAAGGAAATAATGTAATTCATGATCTCCATATCAGCTTTGTTGATGCTGCTATTGGTGCAAGTGTGGAAGTTCCAACAATTGACGGAAAAGCAAAGATTAAAATTGAACCAGGCACACAGGGAGGAAAAATCTTACGTCTTAAGGGAAAAGGGATACCTGAAGTAAATTCATATCATAAAGGGGACCAGCTGATCTACGTAAATATCTGGACTCCGAAAGCGCTCTCTAAAGATGAACGTGAAATGCTGGATAAACTTCGGGAATCTCCGAACTTCAAACCACAACCCGGCAAGAACGAAAAAAGCTTTTTCGATAAAATGAAAGAATATTTCGAATAAACCCATTAATAAAAGCTCATCCAAAGAAGATGGGCTTTTTTTATATCGGTTAATCTGCAAAATTTCTAAAGCCTGACACAGAATCTTTGCATCTTGATTGATAAACCATTTAAGGATGAAATTTATAAGTATCTGTCTTCTTTTGATAAATTACTCTCTGCTCAGTTACGGACAATTAGCCGAACCTTCTGTGGAGCCTGTAAAATCAAAATCTGTAACTAAGCTCTTAGGAAGCATAGATTCAAGTCTGACAATCAGGGCTGACAATTTCATAATTCAAGTATTCCTGATTGTAGCAGATAATGCAATGCAGTTTGAGAGTCATGAAATCAGTCATAAATTGCTGATTAATGTGGCTGATTATGATGAATATCCTATATGGAAATTATTTTCTGTTGGCCCATTTCTTAATCCAAAGTTATCTAT
>JBAZHY010000013.1:0-14863 GCA_041652175.1 Pedobacter sp. | reverse complement strand
ATTGGAATCTCATAACTGATACTCTGGGATGCAGCCCTTATCGCACCCATCAAAGAGAATTTGTTATTAGAAGCCCATCCACCAATCATGAGACCATAAACCCCCAGGGATACAACTCCAAAAATATAGAGAACCCCTACATTTATATCGGTTATCTGCAAGCTGATCAACGTATCAGCAATCTGAATATTTTCTCCCCATGGAATAACTGCACTACCTATTAATGCTGTAAGAAGGGCTAAGGAAGGTCCGAGAATAAATAGAGTTTTACTTGATTCGGCAGGAATTATCTCTTCCTTAAAGAACATCTTTAAACCATCCGCAAGCGGTTGAAACATACCACCCGGCCCGGCTCTGTTTGGTCCGACCCTATCCTGAAGAAATCCTGCTATTTTCCTTTCAGCCAGTGTAGAGTAGGCTGCAACAGTCAGGGTGATCAAAAATATGACCGTAATTAAAATAAATTTTTCTATTATAAATGCTAGTTCCATCAGACCTTAGTTGCTCTGTCAAATTCTATTTTATTGGCTTCGATCAGTACCTGATTTTTATTGATCACCGGAACCGGAGCCGTTTCATAATGATTAGCTGAAATTACAGAAGTTTGCGCAATTTGACGCGGTCCTTCAATTACCCAATCACTTGTGTTTTTTGTCTCAAAGCGACAGGTATTACAGATAAAATCCTCCACTTCACCGAACTGATCTTTGCGACCGGTAACTCGTAAAACTTCATCTCCCTTATACCATAAAGTTACTTTTCCTTTACATTGGGGGCAATCCCTGTGTGCATCGACAGGCTTGGTAAACCAAACACGATTCTTAAAGCGGAAAGTCTTATCGGTTAAAGCACCGACCGGACAAACATCAATCATGTTTCCTGAAAAATCATTATCAACCGCTTTCTCGATATAGGTAGAAATTTCAGATGCATCACCACGTCCTAAAACACCATGTACGCGGCCATCAGTAATCTGATCAGCAACATAAACACATCTGTAGCATAAAATACAACGGTTCATGTGAAGCTGTATCTTATCGCCTATATCTATTCTTTCAAAAGTACGTCGCTCAAATTCATAACGTGTATCAGCAACGCCATGTTCAAATGAAAGATCCTGTAAATGACATTCACCGGCCTGATCGCAAACCGGACAATCCAACGGATGATTGATCAAAAGAAATTCAACAATGCCCTTTCTCGCCTCAAGAACCTCCGGCGAAGTAATATTCTGTACTTCCATGCCATCCATTACACCCGTACGGCAAGATGCAACCAGTTTTGGCATTGGACGCGGATCTTTTTCAGACCCTTTACTTACTTTTACCAGACAGGTACGACATTTACCACCGCTTCCTTCAAGTTTAGAATAATAGCACATAGCTGGAGGAACAATATCTCCTCCAATCTGTCTTGCAGCATTGAGAATACTTGTTCCGGGTTCTACTTCAACCGTTATTCCATCTATTGTAACTTTAACTTTTTCGCTCATTGTTAAAGATTCATTTAGTTTTGACTTACTTCCTCAGGTTTAGGAAGCGGATCTGCATATCTTGCCAATCCATAATTTCGCTCCATTGCTTCTTTCGGACTGTTGACATGCCATTCGAATTCATCTCTGAAATGACGTATAGCACTAGCCACAGGCCATGCAGCAGCATCACCCAAAGGACAAATCGTATTTCCTTCAATTTTTTTTGATACATCAACCAGCAAGTCGATATCGCTCATCTTGCCATGTCCATATTCAAGACGGTGTAAGACTTTCTCCATCCATCCGGTACCCTCACGGCATGGCGAACACTGACCACAGCTCTCGTGATGATAAAATCTTGTAAAGTTCCAGGTATTTCTTACAATGCACTGATCTTCATCAAAAGCTATAAAACCACCGGAACCCATCATAGTTCCACTTTGGAAACCTCCATCAGACAGTGATTCATATGTCATTAAACGAGACTCTCCATTAATTGTATTAAGTATCAGATTAGCCGGTAAAATCGGCACTGAAGATCCACCAGCAACAACTGCCTTGAGTCTTTTGCCATTTGCAATACCACCACAGTACTCTTCTGAGTAAAGAAACTCCTCTACCGGAAGTCCAAGTTCAATCTCATAAACACCCGGCTTTTTCAGATTACCGGAGGCAGAGATCAGCTTGGTCCCTGTACTTCTACCGATACCAACTTTAGCATACTCTTCGCCGCCGTCATTTATTATCGGAACAACTGCCGCAATGGTTTCCACATTATTCACAACTGTTGGACATCCGTATAGACCTGAAATAGCAGGGAATGGCGGCTTAATCCTGGGATTACCACGTTTCCCCTCTAAAGATTCTATTAATGCTGTTTCCTCACCACAGATATATGCTCCGCCACCGGGCTGAACATATAATTCAAGGTCATATCCTGATCCAAGAATATTTTTGCCTAACAATCCAGCATTCTTAGCTTCAGCAATTGCTCTTTCAAGGATACGGATCTGTGGCATCATCTCGCCACGTACATATATATAAGATGATCTGGCACCAAGTGCATAACTTGCAACTATCATTCCCTCAATCAGTAAATGAGGAATGTAAGTCATCAGATAACGGTCTTTAAATGTTCCCGGCTCAGATTCGTCGCCGTTACATACCAAATAACGCTCTTTTCCTTCCGGCTTTGCCAGAAAACTCCATTTCATACCGGTAGGGAAACCCGCACCACCGCGGCCGCGTAAGCCCGAAGTCTTAACTTCCTCAACCACAGCCTCGGGAGTCATGGTCTTTAAAGCCTTCTCTACCGACCGGTATCCACCATGCTGACGATAAACTTCCAGCGTATTGATACCCGGTACATTAATATTCTCAAATAATAACTTACGCGCCATGCTTATCTAGATATGAAACTGAGATTTAAGATTCGTGAATAGATTGGATTTCAATCTTTTCCTTCATCTGATATCTCATATCTTATTTTTTAAATTTTCTATCAGTTTGTCAACGCTCTCTTCGGTAAGGTTCTCGTAAAAAGTATAATCCGGACCGATTTGCAACACCGGAGCCATTCCGCATGCAGCAAGACATTCTACCCCTCTCCAGCTAAATTTACCGTCAGGAGTAACTTCTCCTTCTTTCACACCTAATGTCTTTTCAATATGATTCATAATCCTTTCTGCACCTACCAGGCAACATGGACCTGTACGGCATACTTCGAGTACATATTTACCCTGTGGACGAAGAAAGAACATGGTATAAAAACTAGCCACTTCATAAACTTCGATCGGTTTGATCTGAAGGTAAGCAGCAACTTTATCCATGACTTCCGGACTAACCCATCCATACTCTGCCTGCACCAGATGAAGCACGGGCAATAGTGCTGATTTTTGTTTTCCCTGAGGATAACGGCTTACAATTTCATCGAACTGTTTAATCAGTTCAGATGAAAATTCAATTTCCTTATGTTCAGTTACACTAAGCATCTAATTCTCCTGCAATTACGTTCAAGCTACTCATATTGATGATGGCATCAGATAATAACATACCTGCACTCATCGGGGCATACATCTGGTAGTTGATGAAACTTGGTCTCCTGAAATGCAAACGATACGGAGATCTTCCACCATCATTGATAAGATAAAAGCCTAACTCACCATTTCCACCTTCTACTGCATGATAAACTTCAGTTTTTGGAGTATCAATCTCGCCCATTACTATTTTGAAATGATAGATCAGAGCCTCCATATTATTATAAACCTGCTCTTTTGGAGGCAGATAAAACTCAGGTACATCCGCATGGAAAATACCTTTAGGCTCATGCTGAAGTTTTTGCATTGCCTGTCTGATAATATTAAGACTTTGCCACATTTCCTCGTTTCTAACGATGAAACGATCATAAACATCCCCATTGGTACCTACTGGAATTTCAAAATCAAAATCCTGATAAGACGAATAAGGTTCATTTACCCGAACATCATAGTCAACCCCTGTTGCACGCAGAATCGGTCCACTCCAGCTGTAATTCAAAGCTGTTTCAGGATCAACAGCAGCAACTCCTGAAGTACGCTCAATAAAAATTCTGTTTCGGTTAAATAACGCTTCGAATTCTTTTAGGATAGGGGGGAATTTTTCGAGGAATTTGTTAATCTTAGCAAATGCAATGTCATTGAAATCCCGTTCAAATCCACCAATCCGCCCGATATTTGTTGTCAGACGTGCACCGCAGATCTCTTCATAAATTTCATAAATATGCTCTCTTTCTTCCATCAGATAAAGGAAGCCGGAGTAAGCACCTGTATCTACACCCAAAATACCATTACAGATCAGATGATCAGAAATACGGGCAAATTCCATTACAATTACTCTCAGATAATCTACACGCTTAGGTGTTTCAATACCCAATAGTTTTTCCACCGTCATATGCCATCCCATATTATTGATAGGGGATGAACAATAATTCATCCGATCAGTAAGAGGGGTAATCTGGTAAAAAGGACGGTGCTCTGCAATTTTTTCAAATGCCCGGTGAATATAACCGATAGTGGAAACACCACTAACAATCCGCTCGCCATCCATTTCCAGTACATTCTGAAATACACCATGAGTTGCAGGGTGAGTTGGACCAAGATTCAGAGTGATTGTTTCCTTCTGAGGGTCGTTATCTGTGAATATAGGGTGATTCGTCATCTTCCGAAGAAATAATCCTTTTTATCAACACGATTCGGGTCTTCAAGCGGATACTCTCTGCGCATTGGAAAAACCTCCATCTCATCTACATTTAATATTCTTTTCAAATTCGGATGCCCGTCAAATATTATTCCGAAGAAATCATAGGTCTCACGTTCCATCCAGTCCGCACCATTCCAAAGGGAAGTAGCACTTGGTATATGCGGGTTCTTACCGTCAATAAACACTTTAATCCTGACACGAACATTATTATAAAGACTGTGAAGATGATAAATTACACCTATTGACAGTTCCTGCTCAGGAAAATGAATCCCGGTAATGTCTGTTAGATAATTAAATTTAAGTTCTTTATCCTCTTTAAGGAAACGAAGCACCTCGCTGATATTCTCAGCACTTGTTTCGAATGTAAGTAAGCCATAAGGTTCAGAAGGCACAGAAATTCTGTCTCCAAACGCTGAAGTTATACTTTGTATGACTTGTTGATTGCTGAGCTTGCCCATTACTGGATTCCGTATCTACTTAGTAATTCTTTATATTCAGGAGAATCCCTTCTGCGAAGTGACTCATTCTTTACAAGTTCCTGTATTTTATTAAAGCCATCGATTATTGCTTCCGGACGTGGGGGACAGCCCGGCACATACACATCAACCGGAATAATCTCATCAATTCCTTGCATTACCGAATAGGTATCAAATATCCCACCGCTGCTTGCACAGGCACCTACAGCTATAACCCAGCGAGGTTCAGCCATTTGAAGATATACCTGCTTTAATACCGGCCCCATTTTTTTTGCAATAGTGCCCATCACCATCAAAAGATCTGCCTGACGTGGTGAAAAGCTTGGTCGTTCAGAACCAAAACGAGCGAAATCATAGTGCGACCCCATAGTTGCCATGAATTCAATCCCACAGCATGAAGTTGCAAAAGGCAAAGGCCACATAGAATGTGATCTAGCCAGTCCAACTACCTTATCCAAAGATGTTGCGAAGAAACCCGATCCCTCAATACCCGGAGGCGCTTCTACTAATTTTAACTCACTCATAATCTCTCTAACGAAAAAGCCCAATTCAGACTAGTCTGAAATGAGCCCAAATTTATGAATTTAAATGCTTTCAATTCTTTAAACCATTATTTAGAAACAGTCTAAATGTTATTCCCAATCCAGTGCTTTCTTCTTAATGATATAAATAAAGCCTAATAAGAGCGTTCCCATAAAGACAAACATCTCGATCAAACCATTTACACCAAATTCCCGAAAATTTACCGCCCATGGATACATAAAAATTACCTCAATATCAAAAAGGACAAATAAAATGGCTACCAGAAAATACTTAATAGAAAATGGCTGACGGGCATTACCAATTGACTTAATCCCTGATTCAAACGCCACCAGTTTATCAGAAGTTTTACGTTTAGGCCCGATTAAATGAGTAATCGACATCGTTAAAACAACGAAACCCAATGCCACAAGAATCTGAAAAATTATGGGCAAATAATTAAGTGAGGTACTTTGTGCTTCCATTTCTAATTTTTACGAAGCAAATATAAAAAAAAAGAAGCCCCTAAACAATGTTCAGAGGCTTCACTTATTTATATTTTTATTTTTATTTACTTCCGTCGATAGCTTTTACAGCCTGTGTTGCAGTAACATTGGCGGGATCTAAAGTAAGTACTTTATCAAAGTATTCTTTAGCCTTTACATTATCCCCATCTTTTCTTGCAGCAACCGATCCCAGATAATTATAAGCTTCGATCAGACCTACTGAACTTTTAGCTGCCAGTTCGGGTTTTTCAACTGTAACTAAATTAACATATTTTTCATAGAATGGTACAGCTAAACCCTGACTATCATTTTCGTCATCAAGTAACCGATTGATACGGCCACGATACTGCCAGCCTGCCTGTGTTGTTGGAGAGCGCTGTACAAGATAACTAAATGCTGAGTCAGCCTTTACAAGAAGATCTTTGGGCGGATTCATATTATTGGCCTTCTGATCTCCATAAGTAAAGTAATAAGACATTCCTAAATAATAGTAATCAAGCAATGATCTTTCAGGATTTTTTATTGCTATTTCATAAGCCTGAGCAGCATCAATATACTTTTTAGCTTTATACAGATTTTGGCCAATTTCACTCATCACTACCGCATTCGTAGAATCAAGTTCAACTGCTTTCATAATATTTGCCATACCTTCACTAAGCATGGTAGTATCTTGCATCTGAGCCCTACCTAAATAAAGATAATCCTGTGATATGATACGTGTAGGTTCTACTTTAGCGATGAATTCTTTTAATGCCTGTGCTGTTGATGCATAGTTCCCGTTTTCAAAAGCAGAATAAGCCAGATAACGCAATACCCTTGGATTCACTTTATCAAGTTTTGCCATTTCGTTTGCCTCCCTTTCAAGGGATTTAAAATCCTTAGCTAAGAAAAGGAAGTCAGCATGACGTAAGCGGGAATCTAAAGAACGGTCGGTAAGGTCCATATACTTCTCATAGTATTGCAGAGCCTGCTGCATACGGTCAGAATATTCTTTTTTAGAATCCCAGGCCCATAGATAATAGGTCTCTGCCAATTCGCGGTATGCCGGACCATAATTAGGATCTAAAGCAATAACACTTTTGAATTCTTCATTTGCTTCTGGAAATGCCTTGGACATTTTATTGATCTTTCCTAACTCAACTTTAGACCTAAGGAATGTCTTATCCAACTCAAATGCATTTCTGTAAGCACTAAAAGCCTCACTGTTTTTTTGCAAAGTGCGGTATGCATCACCTAATACCAAATACAGCTGAGCATCTTTATCATCAAGGCTCTTTGCCTTTTCAAGATGTACCAAACCCTCAGAAATCATAGGAGTTGGAGCATTTACATAAGCCCTTCCAATATAAAGATCTGTTAAATGGTCTTTTTTCTTAGTTAAAGAAAGAGCCTTATCAAAGTTAGCTTTCGGGCTTCCCTTCTTTGCAAGCTCAACCGCTCCGAGTCCTACATAATTTAAAGCATACTCATTGTCAGCGGCAATACCTTTATCAAAGGCAGTTTTAGCTGAATCAATATAATCTGGTCTGATATAAATTGGTGATGTTGTGAGATAAAGGTTACCTAAATAGAAAAAGTTTTCAGCATTTGTTGGCTGAGAACTGGTTAAAGAATTTAAAATAGCCTTACCTTTTTGATACTGTTCTGCATCAATTGCTTTCCTGGCATCAGTTAAACTCTGAGCAAAAACTGCTGAACCTACTAATATTAAACCCAGGGTCATCTTAACTGCCTTGTTCATCGTATTCAATTTTTAGTTTAATTTACAATATTTATTTCACGGGAAGGAATACTATCCGGTAACAATCCTGATTTAAGTACAATTCTTTGCCCCCGGTCTCCTGCCAGGAATGTAGCAAAACCTGTGCCTAAACCTGCACCTCCTTCACAATTAATAACATATAATGACCGTGTCAATGGATAAAGTCCCAAAGCAATGTCATTTTGATTAGGCTTATAATAAGCATCCGAACCCGGTTTGCCCTTTATATTTCTAACCATTAATATTTTTAAATTCTCAACTATAGATTCAAGTTCTACCGGTGGTTGTACCATCCAGTTAACCCCAACAACCCCAATTGATCCGGGATTGTCATTTACAAATTTAATTACTTCACTATTAGATTTAAGAGCATAAATACCCGAAGACGGGATTTCCTTAATTCCTGCAAGATCTTTAAAATATCTGATCGTGCTTGAATTCGCATTATCAAAAACTAAATTTTTAATTGCCGAATTTTGTCCTTTCAGTCTACTGATAATATCGGCTACATCAGCAGTTGAATCTTTCGATGACTTATGCGAAATAAGTGCAATTCCGTCAATTGCAAAACGGTTGATCCGTATTTTGATATTCTTAGACTCAAAGTACTTACTTTCTTCCTTTGTAAGAAGCCTGGACATTATAGCAACCTGAGCACTATCACTTAAAAACAAATTTAATAATTCATTTTCAGATTTCATGATCAGATTAAGACTTGCATCAGCATAAGTATTTTCAAAAATATATTCCTCGTCCTCCAATATAGGGGCAAAAGATTCGTCAACAAGAATATTTTCCGTTCCACTGGTATAAGATTGCTGTTTAATTTCTTTCTCATTTTTACAGGAAAAAAGCATTAGTGGTAATACCGCAAAAAGAAGAAATTTAATTTTTTTCATATCAGGTATTGGAACGAAGTAATCTGACAAATCTGATAAAAGAATAAACTATTAAAAGTACTGCAAAAGCAATTCTGTACTTAAATTCCAGAATAATTGGAAAATCTTTCCAAAAAATAATTGCAATTCCTAATGCAAAATAAAGGGAAAACATCCCCAGCCCTAAAATAAACAGAAATCGCTTTGCGGGCGATTTCTGTCTTTTCTGATCTTGATTAAAAGATGACATCAAATACTATTGTCCTGCCAACTGGAAGAATATAGGCATGGTATAGGCAACCCTTACAGGGCGACCATTCTGAATACCAGGCTTCCATGCCGGTGCATTTTTCAATACGCGGATTGCTTCTTCATCACAACCACCACCAATACCTCTTAAAACCTTGATATCAGTTAGCTGACCGTTTTTCTCAACAACGAAGCTCATAATAACCCGACCAGTGATATTATTTTCGCGAGCCATAGGAGGATACTTCAGGTTTTTCTGAAGATATTTACCCCAACCTGCCATTCCACCCTGAAATTCAGGAAGAACTTCAACACTTGCAAAATCACGGATATTGTTATCCTCAACAACTGCAGCTTCTTTCGGTGCCTCACCAACCGGCTCGTCAATTACGATTTCAGCATTTGGATCGCCTTCAATTGTTTTCTGACCAGGATCAGCAACTTTAAGCTCCTCAACTGTAGGAGGCTCTTCATCTCTAACCTCTGCTGCAGGAACAACTACAGGAGGAGGAAACTTAACTTGATCAATTTTAGGTTTTGGCGGCTCCGGTGGAGGGGGAGGCAGCTCTTCTTTATTAATGGGAGGAGGAGGTTGAAGAACCACCTCGGTGATCTTCACCTTTTCTTCTTCTGGCATGATTCCGGAGATATACCTTATAATAAGTGGTAATGAAACCACTACAATAAAGAGTATAGACCCAACAATCACTGCGCGGCTTGTAGTTTTGGAATTTGATTTCCTCAACTCATATGCCCCATAGCTTTTATTTCTCCCTGCGAATACAACATCCAGCCATTCCGGGTTGAATAAATCTATTTTAGACCCTAACATACTATACTTTTTTAAAAAGGGTTAATACTTGTTTTAAACTATTACTTGTAGATTCCATCACGCTTTAACAGGGCAATATCAGGATCCGAAATCTCAACGATTGCATATCTGTCAATATTAGTAACCTTCATTTCGTCAAGGATATCCACAAAATTCCTATAATTTGACTGATCACTCGGTTTAATCAAAACGATTAATCCTTTACTTGGATCACCAGTACTAGCTATAACCTTTTTAGAATTTTCAATTAAAGCCTTTCTGATTCCGTTCCTTCCATAATTATCAACCTGGGGAGGAGTTAGAGGTTTATCAACAAGTCCCATATACCACTCAAGGCGATTACCTGCACCGAGCAAAATGGTCATTGTTCTATTATCAGCAATTGTCAATTCCTGCTGATCTTGTTTTTCCTTGTCAGGCATGGCTAAATCCATTGCCTGAGGTTTAGCCAGTGTAGTGGTAAGCATGAAGAAGGTAATCAGAAGGAAAGCCAAATCCACCATTGCGGTTAAATCCACACGTGTTGATTGCTTCTTACTTCTAACTTTCCCGCCTTTACCCTTACCCCCGCCGGAGGTATCTAATTCTGCCATCGTGTTCTATATTTATTATACGATTTATTCGTCGCCCGACCTCAAAGAGGTAATCAGACTAAATTTGTTAATATTTTGATCCTGAAGGATCCCTAATATTTTCTTGATTGAAGGATATTCTTCCCTTGCATCACCCTTTATACTGACACGCATATCAACATTGTTAAGTTCTTTCGTTGCATAGCGGGCTGATAATATCCAGTCGTGCAATTCAGAAGGACGTTGACCTACCGAGTCAGTCGGTATTCCTGGCTGCAATCCGGCCTTATTACGTTCATCACCCTTCATCATAATGATTTGCTTCAGGTTACCGATAGGAACCCCAAAACTCTCGATAAGTGAGAAACGAACTTTTTCCTCTTCAGTGAACTGAATCTGATATTTTTCGCCCATTAACTCCAGAGTCCGTTTGCGGGTAGGCTGTCCCGGTACTCCAAAGAACACTTTTTCCTGACCAATGGTAATTGTCGCAATATCCGTATCAGGCAGCTTAAATTTTACTGTTGATGCCGGAGTATCAACAGGAAGCGGTTCTGGCTGACGTGCCGTTGCGGTAAGGATAAAGAATGTAAGCAACAAAAAGGACACATCACACATTGCTGTCATGTCGATAGCCGTACTTTTTCTGGCAACTTTAATTCTAGGCATTGCTTATTTTTAAATTAATACGATTTATTATAGAGATGAAAATATTCCGGGCTTTCCATAAAACCCGGAATTTATTTTTCAAAACCTATTACTTATGAGTACTTGCATATGTTTGAACGATTGAGAAACCAGCCTCATCGATAGCATATGTCAATTTATCAATCTTAGATGTAAAGATGTTGTACATAATAATCGCAATTGTAGAAGTTGCAATACCAGTAGCTGTGTTGATAAGTGCCTCAGAGATACCATTCGCGAGGGCTGCCTGGTCAGGTGAACCTGCTGTTGACAAAGCCGCGAATGCTTTAATCATACCGGTTACTGTACCTAACAGACCTGTTAATGTACCAATTGATACTAAAGTTGCGATTACAGTTAAGTTTTGCTCTAACATCGGCATTTCTAAAGCTGTTGCCTCTTCGATATCTTTCTGAATAGCTAAACATTTTTGTTCAGTATCCATCTTGGTCTCAACTTCCATTTCCTTGTACTTTTTAAGTCCGGATTTGATCACATTCGCAACAGATCCTGCCTGCTTATCGCATTCTGCAACTGCTGCATCAACATTTCCAGCAGCAATTAGGCTTTGGATTTTTTTAACGAAGGCATCCACATTTCCTTTTCCTGAAGCTTTTCCTATTACAAAGAAACGCTCAAAAGAAAACACAATCACCATCAGGAATAAACCCATCAATACAGGTACGATCATTCCACCTTTGTAAACCATTCCAAAATAATTACCTGGTAGCGGGTGACCATTCTCAGGGTCTCCACCTTCAAAGTTTGCAGGATCCCCCATTACGAATTTCCATAATAGAAATCCAATAAGAATACATACTACAGTAGACAGACTTGCAAAAATGTTTGAACCAGAGCTACTCTCTTTCTTAGCTGTTGTTGGTTTTGGTGCGTTCGCCATTTTTTTAAATTTTAGTTTTTAGTTGTTGAAAAATATTAAGTTAATTGATTTTGTTTGGTATTGCTAGTAAATATTACTCTAATTTGTTTAAATACAATTTTATGTATCCCAACTAAATCGGGATAACAAAAATAAAATTTTCGACTTAATAAAAAATTATTTGTGAATTTATTAATTCTATTAATTCAATCCTGTCAAAGCCATCCCTAGAATTAAGCAAGAATTATGCTGTTCTAAAAGAAGATTGCCCTTTGACCCCGGCAATCGTTTTACAATGAAAACTATTTTTTATTGTAATTGCAAATTTCCAATGTTATTTTAATGTTTATTCAATAAAAATATTATTTATTTTCTTTTTAACTATCTGATTATCAGTATTATTTAATAATGTTTAAAATTTGATACAATTGAAAAGATGGTACGTAAGTCCCTGCTTATCTGTGAACTATTGTTGAGATACTGCCAACTTAAAGTTAAACAGGAATATTTCTGATAACTGAATCATATCTGTCATAATACCATTGACTCTTAAGTCTTCAGGATCCAATTCTTTTCACTTTATATCCGTCAGCTACTAATATATTTATTACCTTTTCACGAAAGTCTCCTTGTATAAGGATCTGAGCATCTTTTGCAGATCCGCCTACACCGCATTTTTGTTTTAGTTTTTTTCCCAGAGTCTCGAGAGCATCAGAGGTGCCTATAAAACCTGTAATTAATGTAACAGCTTTACCACCGCGTTGTTTTCTATCAAGCTGAACTCTCAAATCCTGATAACGGGGTTCCAAAGTTTCTATACTTTCAGAATCGTCTGAGCTATATTCAAAATCAGGATCTGTTGAATATACTACCCCCTGAAAACCTTTGTTCTTTTTTGACATGATTAATTAAGGATATTTAATGAATGAGGATTGATTCCGATATTTAATTCTGTACCCATTTCAAAAGGATCGCCATCCAGATGAATTGCTGCTGCGCCCTCTCTGATAATATTAATATTGCTACCCTGAATAATCTTTAAGTATCTTGATTTATGTGTATTCTTCCTGAACATTCTGAGCGCTATAGCCGGAAATTTGTAAAGAGGGAAAGGTTTTAAGATACAGATATCAAGCAAACCGTCATTCAATGAGGCAAATGGTGAAATATGAGCATTATTACCATATTGTGATGAGTTGGCCAAACTAATCATAAAGGCATCATATGCGTATGTCTTCCCGTCTATTAAAAGGCGATAATGCTGAGAACGATAGTTAGAAACTTCTGAAAAAGCTATTTTAACATAGTTGCTGAGACCACGCTTTACATTTTCGGCAAAACGTGCACTGATTTGCGCATCAAATCCAATACCAGCCATGTTAAAGAATTTTCTCCCATTAAAAGTACCTGAATCTATTTTACTAATATGAAGTCTATTAATTCTTTTGATAGCCTCAACTTCCCTTAAAGGAATTCCAAGGGACCTAGCCAGTCCATTACCTGAACCAAATGGTATTATTCCCATTATTTTATCCGTTCCTTCTACTATTGATGCTATTTCATTAATCGTACCATCACCCCCTACCGCAACAAAAATGTCAACTCCTCTTTTGAGTGCTTCATTGGCGATAACAGATCCGTGACCATGGTATTCAGTAAAAATGCATTCGGCATGAAATTTACTCTTATCCAGATATTTATTAACCTTATCAGGAAAATTATATTTGGTCTTACCTCCCGAAATTGGGTTAATAACAAATAAAATATTTTTTTTCAATTAATTTTAATTTTTAGCTTCAAAAATACTCTTATTTTTTTTTAGAACTTAAAATTTAACCTACTTTTGCCATGCAAAAAAGTGGATCGATTTGCGTTGATTGCAACCACGTAAAAAAAAGTGCTAAAACAATATGCCTGTTTTTACCCGATCAAAATCCTTCCTCTTTATTGTGCATTAAATTTTTGGTTTCAATTTTTAAATCTTAATTAAAACACTATGCCATATTTATTCACATCAGAATCAGTATCAGAAGGACATCCGGACAAAGTAGCTGATCAAATTTCGGATGCATTAATTGATAACTTCCTGGCCTGGGATCCGGATTCAAAGGTTGCCTGCGAAACATTGGTAACAACAGGACTTGCTGTTTTAGCGGGCGAGGTAAAATCACAAACTTATCTTGATGTTCAAAAAATCGCCCGTGATGTAATCCGTAAGATTGGTTATACCAAATCTGAATATATGTTTGAGGCTGATTCATGTGGTGTTATTTCAGCCATTCATGAGCAGTCTGCAGATATCAACCAGGGCGTTGACCGCGTTAAGAAGCAGGATCAGGGTGCAGGTGACCAGGGTATGATGTTTGGTTATGCAACAAACGAAACTGAAAATTATATGCCATTGGCCCTCGATCTGGCTCATAAAATCCTGGTTGAACTTGCAGCACTTCGCAGGGAGAACTCGTCAATCAAATACCTTCGTCCTGATGCCAAATCACAGGTAACTATAGAATACAGTGATGATCATAAACCGGTTCGTATTGATGCGATTGTGGTTTCAACCCAGCATGATGACTTTGATACTGAAGCAAATATGCAAAAGAAGATTCAGGACGATATTATTTCGATCCTGATTCCGAGGATTAAAGCCCAGTTAAAACCTGAACTTCAGGCATTATTTACCAATGCTATAAAGTATCATATCAACCCAACCGGTAAGTTTGTGATTGGTGGACCGCATGGTGATACAGGATTAACCGGCCGTAAGATTATTGTAGATACTTATGGAGGT
>JBAZHY010000012.1:0-15296 GCA_041652175.1 Pedobacter sp. | reverse complement strand
TTTTCATAGGGGACAATAGCAATTTCAATTAGAATAGTACACAAAAAAAGGGCTTAAGTTTATTCCTTAGGCCCTTCAATATAGGAAATATTTTTATCGAATTCTAAACTCAATCTGCGTATCAGCCCATGATAATGATACTTTTCCGTTTTGGGCGATTTCAAATGTCATCTTTTCTGTAAATGCCGAGGCTTTACCGGGTTTAACATTTACTCTGAGTGCATCTTCAGAATCTTTATAAACGGTTCCCCATTGTTTCCAGGCTTTATTGAAAATAACTACCCATTCTTTATCTCCTGGAATTGTGTAAAGGCTGTATTTACCTGCTGCTAATTTTTTTCCTTCTATTGTAATATCTTTTGAAGTTTCAAAAACAGTTGCTTCATTCGCACCGGTACGCCATACTTTTCCCGCAGGGGCCAGGGTGCTTAGGGGCCTTCCCTTGATTGATGGCTGACTGTAATCTATTGAAATTTCTGCACCTGAGGACAAAGTTTGTGAAATTTTTGCCGGTGGGCTTGGTCTTTTGCTCTTATCCTGTTGTGCAAAAGAAGCAGTGCTGCCAAACAGACCTGCTATCAGGGTTAGTACTAATAGTTTTTTCATGATTTAGTTTATTTTAATTTATCCTTAACTTCTAATATAAAAAGATTAAACATGACTCTGCTTTTAGAATCTCGGATCAGAAACTTTTGACAATACTATTATGAAGGGTTTTTGTATTCCAGTATCCACTGGCTATGATTCTTCGAATTGTAAAAAGAGGGTCATTCTCGTCTCGTTTCTCGGCCAGAATAAATGCTGATGTTAAACCTCGTTTCTTTAAGTGCGGGATCGCTTCTTTATTCCATAATCCGAAGGGATAAGCGAAATATTTAATATCTTTTCCTGTGATTTCCTTTAGGGTTTTAGTTGGTTTTTCAATTTGTGTTATCCAATCTTCACTCTTATATTTTTTTACATTTTGATGGTCGTAGGTATGAGAGCCGATCACATGTCCTGCATCAGAAAGTTCTTTTACCTGTGCTTTACTCATGTAGTTTGGTTTGCCCAGAGATACTGTCATAATAAAAAAAACACCTTTAAAGCCATATTTTTTCATTTCAGGAATGGCCACTGTATACTGGTCCAGTTTAGTGTCATCAAATGTTAGCATGATAGGTTTTTTAGGCAACTTTTTTCCGTAAACCAGATAATCGTAAAGCTGATCAGGTAAAATAGTTTGATAGCCGCTATCTGCCAGCATTTTCATCTGAGATTTGAATTCAGCAACAGGAACAATATAGTCTTTCCCCATTTTACCATCTGTAGAGGTCCAGTTTCTTATCTGATGATAGCAAAGAATAGGAACCTGAGGTTTGGCAAGAATCTCGGCAGCAGTAGCCTTTTTCCCATCTCCTTTCTGGCTTTGTTCGTTTTCTTCAGGATTTTTTGTTGCATTCATTTCAATTTTTGAAATGTCCGAATTATCTGAAGTTTTTGTTTTTGAATTGGATTGACAAGAATTCAGAAGAAAAGTTGCAAGAAGGAATAACAATAAAGAATATGCTTTAGCCATTAAATTAGTCTTAGTTAGTTTCCGGAGATTGTTTTATTAGACGAAATTAAATAAAAAAGCTTCATCAGCATCTTTACTGATTAAATATTATTGAAAGCTGAATGAGGATAATTGCACTACCTTTGTATTTTAAAAAACGAATGACAGACAGGATCCTGAAGAATTTGAAGATCACCGCCCTGAATGAAATGCAGTATGCTGCAATTGATTCAATAGCAAAGAATGATACTGTTATTCTGTCACCAACTGGCTCAGGTAAAACTTTAGCTTTTTTAATTCCGTTGTTTAACAGGCTGGAAAAGAATAAAAAAGGTATTCAGTCAGTGATTATAGTTCCTTCACGTGAGCTGGCTTTGCAGATTGAACAGGTTTTTAAATTGATGGGTACAGGTTTTAAGGTTAATTGTTTTTACGGCGGACATCCGGTCAGGACTGAAAAAAATAATCTTAAGGAAATACCTTCAGTTCTTATTGGCACGCCAGGGCGACTGGCTTATCATATCAGAAATGGGAATATTGAGCCTCAAAGCATTCATACTATAGTACTTGATGAATTTGATAAAGCTTTAGAATTCGGTTTTGAAGAAGATATGGCTTTTATTGTCAGTAAACTTGAAAATATCCAGAGAAGAATTCTTACTTCTGCAACCAATATGCAGGATATTCCGGATTTTACAGGGTTGAAAAGTCCTGTAGAAATTAATTTTCTGAAAGATGTAAACAGTATTCCCAGGCTGAATGTGAAGGCAGTTATTTCAGAAGCTGCCGATAAACTGAAAACATTATTTTCTCTTATATGCAGGGTCGGAAATCATTCCATATTGGTTTTTTGTAACCACAGAGAGGCTGTCGACAGAATCAGTGGATTGCTTTGGGAAATGGGGCTGGATCATGGGGTATTTCATGGTGGGATGGAACAGGAAGACCGGGAGAAAGCATTGATTAAATTCAGAAATGGAAGTTACAGGATTTTAATTACTACCGATCTTGCTTCCAGGGGGTTGGATATACCTGAAATTGAATATGTTGTTCATTATCAATTGCCTCATACCGAAGAAGCATTTTTGCACAGAAATGGTCGTACTGCCCGTATGCATTCGGATGGTACAGTATATGTGATTCTAACTGAAAATGAAAAACCTTCATTTCTAAGTGATTCTATTGAGATTGAAACTTTGCCTGAGCGGGATATAATTCCTCAGGATACAGATTGGACAACTGTTTATATTGGGGCAGGAAGAAAGGATAAAATAAACAAAATTGATGTAGCAGGATTGCTGATGAAGAAAGGCAAGCTTGATAAGAATGAACTTGGATTGATAGAGATTCAGGATTTTTCATCTTACGCAGGAGTTAGCAGTAAGAAAGTAGATAGTATGCTGAAGCTTCTAAAAAACGAAAAACTAAAAAACAAAAAAATAAAAATTGATATTTCCAGATAAGTTGAGATGAGCAATAACGATATCATGAAAAAGCTTAGGGTAGCATTAAAGCTAAACGATCAGCAAATTGTTGAAATACTTCAATTGGTGGATTTTAAAATTACCAAAGCAGAATTAGGTGCAATTTTTAGGAATAAGGACCATGAAAATTTTAAACCCTGCGGCGACCAGATCCTCAGGAATTTTCTAAATGGCCTGATTATCTATAAGCGCGGTCCCAAGCCTCAATAAATTCTGATTCAGCTTTGAAATTTAGCCCTGATTACTTTCCTAACATAGGGAATAATCTTTTTATTTCGGCCTCATTAGGTCTGCTACCATATTCACAGATTTCGAAAGATTCTGAGAATTTGACTTGTTCTGCCCGTTGAGTTCCGTACCATTTCTGTAAACTTGCCTTCACATCAGTAGTTATGCCGCTGCCCCTAAGTTGCTTAATCCATTCTTTTCTTTCCGAGACTTTAGCCGGGATTTTATCGGTATATCCCCCTATCCAGGGTAGCCATTCGTAAAATTGTGACTGGTGTGCATCCAATGCATTAACCTTGATATCAATTACTGAAGTGATATCGATTGAAATATCAGGCTGAAAAGGGTTCGGCTTTTTGAAGTTATCCTGAAAGTAAAGAAACACCGGATTTTTACGTAATGGCGGAGTGTCTGCAGCAACATTCGGAACACCAACCATAAATGCTGCGTCCTGCACCAAAATACCTGTATATCGATGGTCTGGATGATAATCATTAGGACGTGGTGCAATCACAACATCTGCATTCCACTCTCTGATTCTTCGTATTATTTCAAAGCGAATAGCTAAGGTTGGTAAAAGTTCACCATCATGATTATCTAGCACCTCATAATTTATTCCAAGTCTTCTGGCTACTTCTTTTGTTTCTTCGAGCCTTCTTTTGGCTAATATTCCTCCTCCTTCAGTCATGTGTCCTGCATCACCGTTAGTTACAGAGAGAAATTTTACTTTATGCCCCATAGCCACAAATAATGCAGCAGTACCACCACTTTTTATGTCACAATCGTCGGGGTGTGCTCCAATCATAATGATCTGAAGAGGTTTATCCTGTGCTTTGGAGAGTGAAATACAGAAGAACAGAAGGAGGCAGAAGGCCAATCGGAATTTCATGCTTAATAATTTTAATCTTCCTGAAGGTATACAATTCATCCGAAATTGTTTTTGTCAAACATAAAGTTTTGAATTTCTTCTGAGATTTTAGCTTTGAAAAAGGTTTTATTACCTTCCGGGAGATAAATTCATCATTTATGGGAATTCTGAAACCAAAACAGATTAATGGAAATACATTTCAGGTTGGATTGTACGCCGCTATTACTGTTTTCCTGACTTATACTATGGTTTTTGGATTCAGAAAATCTTTTACTGTTGCTACTTTCGATGGTATAACAATTGCCGGATACAGCTATAAGACCATTCTTGTAATTTCTCAAATGCTGGGATATATGCTTGCTAAATTTTATGGCATCAAATACATCTCAGAACTTAAACGTCACGGGCGCGGACAAATTATTATTTTTCTGACCTCAATATCCTGGTTAAGCTGGCTGTTTTTTGCTCTTGTGCCGACACCCTATAATATTCTATTTCTTTTCATTAACGGTTTTCCACTTGGGATGCTTTGGGGAGTAGTTTTTTCTTATGTTGAGGGACGAAGGAGCACAGACTTTATAGGTGCGACATTAGCTGTCAGTTTCATTTTTGCTTCGGGTTTTGTTAAAACTGTAGGTGCATGGCTTATGCTGATTTTTCAGATAACAGAATTATGGGTGCCTTTCTTTACTGGATTGGTATTTGCCGGCCCCTTACTATTATTTGTTTATTTAATCGAGCGGATTCCTCCTCCGAATGAAAAGGATATTGCCTACAGGATGAACAGGGTGCCTATGCTTGCTGAAGACAGAAAAAGGTTTATTAAAATGTTTCTTCCCGGACTGATTGCCTGTATTTTGATCTATGTATTCGCTACTATCTTCAGAGATATGAGGGATAATTTCAGTGCTGAAATGTGGAAGGAGATGGGCTTTTTTGATAAGCCGGAACTTTTTGCAAAAACAGAAACTCCGATTACCATCATTATTCTTATTCTGATAGGAAGTATGGTGCTGATCCAAAATAGTTTTAAAGCTCTCATGCTTTCACACTTATTTATCGGATTTGGTTTCATTCTTGCCGGAGTCTCATCTTTTATGTTTATAGGAGAGAATCTTGCACCGATATGGTGGATGACTTTGGTAGGGCTTGGTTTATATATGGTTTATATACCCTTTAATTCCGTATTTTTTGAGAGGCTGATTGCATCTTTCAAGCATACAGGAAATGTTGGATTTCTAATTTATCTGGCCGATTCTTTTGGTTATGCAGGAAGTGTCGGAGTGATGTTAAGTAAAGAAATTTTTAAAATTCAATTAAATTGGGTTATGTTCTTTTCCAATAGTGTAATCATACTATCAATTGGCGGATTACTGCTTACCATATTTTCTGCCGTTTATTTTTTAATCAAGTACAAAACAATGATGCAGAAAGTCAATAATCCTCATTAATTTAGCCTCTGTAAGCAAATGGTAAAGATGGATAATATAAAAATAGAAAAGGTACTGACTGAATACAGACTAAATAAAGAAGGGGTTACTTATCAGGCATTTGGTACCGGGCATATCAATTCAACCTTTTTAATCAACGATCAGACAAGTAGTTATAAGTTTATACTTCAGAATATTAATATCAATGTTTTTAAAAAGCCTGATATTATAGCACAAAACATGAAAATGGTTGGTGACTATTTGTCAAAGCATTATCCCGATTATCTGTTTGTTAATGCCATTAAGACTATCGATGGTAAAGAAATGGCAATAGTAGACGGAGATTACTGGCGTTTGACAAACTTTATTGAAAATTCAATTTCATTTGATACCCTAAGTGATCCTGCCCAGGCTTATGAAGCTGCAGTGCAGTTTGGCAGGCTTAATAAATTACTTTCTGATTTTGATGCTTCCCAGCTGAAAGAAACGATCCCTGGCTTTCACGATCTGGGCTTACGATTTAAACAATTTAATGATGCATTAAGTATAGCACCAGAACATTTCCGTCAAAATGCGGCTCCTGAAATTCAGAAGGCATTGCACTATAAGTTTATTCTGGACTATTTCAATTCATTTAAAAACTCAAAGGATTTTCCTGACAGAGCAATGCATCATGATACCAAGATCAGTAATATGCTATTTGATAGAGATAGTATGACAGGGATCTGTGTTATTGATCTGGATACCCTGATGTCGGGAAAATTTATCTCTGATCTGGGTGATATGATGCGTACTTATCTTTGTGCCTTCTCGGAAAATGAACCCGATACCGATAAAATATTTGTCAGAATTGAATATTTTGAAGCAATTGTAAAGGGTTATCTTCAGGAAATGGGATCAAAATTAAGCCCTGTTGAGAAGGATTTAATTCTTTTTTCCGGTAAATATTTGATCTATATGCAGGCTATCAGATTTTTAACGGATTATCTTAACAGTAATATATATTATCCCATAAGTTATCCTGAGCAAAACCTTGACAGAACTAAAAATCAATTCAAGCTATTAGATGAACTTTTTGAAAATGAGAAGGTCCTGGTCAGTATCATAAACAAATGTTTAAAGGAATTTAAAGAAAATGCCTGATGGGTTTCCGACTTATAATACTGTTAATCTGTGTATTGGAGTAATAAGTCTTAATTTTTTACTGGTAAAATGGAATTAAGTTTTTAAGAAGTATAATTATTCCAAATATTTAACTAATTTGCAGTAACACTAAAATTTTTTAAAAACTAAACTATTAATTTAATGGAAACCGGTACAGTAAAATTTTTCAATGAGTCCAAAGGATTCGGATTTATTACCCTTGAAGATGGCAAAGAAATTTTTGTTCACGTAAGTGGATTAAAACAGGATATAAGACAAAATGATAAAGTACAATTTGATGTTGAAGAAGGTAAAAAGGGATTAAGTGCAGTAAATGTAAGACTTGCTTAATATTTTTTGATCATATATTATGTTTTAACAAATAAGCCCTGATGTGAATCAGGGCTTATTTGTTTTATATATATTTTTTATTAAATCTTGTCTGCATTCAGGAATACAAAATGATTGTCAAATACATCCAGTTTAATTTTACTGTCCTTATCTATCTTACCTGATAGTATTTCTTTTGAAAGCTCATTGAGTATTCTTTTTTGAATTACACGCTTTAACGGACGGGCACCAAACTGCGGATCATATCCTAATTGGGCAAGCCAGTCAAGTGCTTCCTCTGAGGCTTCAATTTCAATGCCCATTTCGGCAAGGGTATCCTGTACTCCTTTGAACTGAAGACTGACAATATCTCTTAACTCTTCACGGTTAAGCGGAGTAAACATAATCAGTTCATCAATTCTGTTTAAAAATTCCGGTCTGATAGTCTGCTTCAAAAGTTCAAACAATTCTGACTTTGTTTTAGCAATAACCTCTTCACGGTTGATGTCTGACAGCTCTTTAAAATTATCCTGGATCAGGTGTGAGCCGATATTGGAAGTCATGATGATGATTGTATTCTTGAAATCAACAACCCGTCCTTTATTATCTGTTAATCTGCCATCATCCAGAACCTGAAGAAGAATATTGAATACATCAGGGTGTGCTTTTTCAATTTCATCGAGAAGAATTACAGAGTATGGTTTTCTGCGAACCGCCTCTGTAAGCTGCCCCCCTTCATCGTATCCTACATATCCCGGAGGCGCTCCGATCAGTCGTGATACCGCATGACGTTCCTGATATTCACTCATATCAATACGAATCATGGCATGTTCATCATTGAACAGATATTCAGCCAATGCTTTAGCAAGTTCAGTTTTACCAACCCCGGTAGTACCAAGGAATATAAATGAACCGATAGGTTTGCGCTTATCCTGCAGGCCTGCTCTTGAGCGACGAATTGCATCTGAAATAGCTTCAATCGCTTCTTCCTGACCGGCAACACGTTTATGCAACTCGGCTTCCATATGAAGGAGTTTTTCGCGTTCACTCTGAATCATTTTTGTAACCGGAACCCCGGTCCATCGGGAAACCACACCCGCAATATCTTCAGAGGTAACTTCTTCTTTCAGCATTCGGTTGTCAACCTGAGTGTCTGCAAGTTGTTTTTTTAACTCTTCAACACGATCCTGGGCTTCTTTAATCTTTCCGTATCTTAATTCGGCAACTTTACCATAATCTCCGGCACGTTCTGCCTGATCAGCTTCCAGTTTAAAACTCTCAATTTGCTCACCCTGATTGTTAATTGCTTCAACCAGGTCTTTTTCAGCTTTCCAGCGCGCTCTTAATGAATCCCGCTCTGTAGAAAGATTTGCGATATCTTCAGAAAGTTCTTTGACTTTTTTCTCGTCATTTTCTCTTTTTATTGCCTCACGCTCAATTTCGAGCTGCATGATTTTACGATCCAGCTCGTCGACGGCTTCGGGCACTGAATCCATTTCAAGACGAAGTTTTGATGCGGCTTCGTCCATCAGGTCGATGGCTTTATCCGGAAGAAACCGATCTGAAATATATCTCTGAGATAATTCTACTGCCGCAATGATTGCCTCATCTTTAATTCTAACTTTATGATGAGTCTCATAGCGCTCTTTTAGTCCTCTGAGAATTGAAATAGCATCTTGTGTGCTTGGCTCATCAACCATAACTTTCTGGAAACGACGTTCTAGAGCCTTGTCTTTTTCGAAATATTTTTGGTACTCATTTAATGTGGTGGCGCCAATTGCTCTCAGCTCTCCACGGGCCAGTGCAGGTTTCAGAATATTTGCTGCATCCATTGCACCTTCTCCTCCGCCGGCACCAACAAGAGTGTGAATCTCATCGATGAAAAGAATGATCTCTCCATCACTTTGGGTAACTTCTTTGATTACCGCCTTTAATCGTTCCTCAAATTCTCCTTTATATTTTGCACCGGCAATAAGCGCACCCATATCCAGTGAATAAACCGTTTTGGATTTCAGGTTTTCAGGTACATCACCCTGAATTACCCGGAAAGCAATACCTTCTGCAATGGCAGTCTTACCAACACCGGGCTCACCGATTAAAATAGGGTTATTTTTTGTTCTCCTCGAAAGGATCTGAATTACCCTTCTAATCTCTTCATCACGCCCGATAACAGGATCCAGTTTCCCGGATTCAGCATATTCATTCAGATTACGGGCATATTTGTTTAGTGCATTATAAGTAGCTTCTGCATTCTGATCGGTCACCCTGCTGTTCCCCCTGAGTTCCAGAATAGCTTTTTTTAGATCCGATTCATTAACCCCTGCGTCTTTTAGAATTGAACTTACTTTATCTCCGGCACTTAATAATCCAAGCAGAATATGTTCTACAGAAACAAATTCGTCTTTAAATTCTTTCAGATATGACATTGCTTTCTGCAATGCACTATTTGCTCCCGAAGCCAGATAAATATCACTTCCACTTACTTTAGGGAAACTTTTGATCTGAGCATCCAGAACTTCAGTAATCCGGTTGAGATTTACATTTAGTTTTTTTAACAGGTAACTGATCACATTTTCATCAACACTTAGTAGGCCTTTTAAGATGTGGGCAGTTTCAATAGCCTGCTGCTGATTGCCGCTTGCTATTTCAGAAGCCTTTTGAATTGCTTCCTGTGCTTTGATGGTGAAGTTGTTTAGATTCATGGTAATTGTCTATGTTTCTTTATACTCAAATCAATTGCCATGTGTGGTTTTAATGTCTTTTACAGAAAAAATGTCTGATAAGTTAATGCTTAACTGAAAAATTGTCTGTTTGAATTGAATTTTACTGCTAAATTGTCTGGTTTTCAGTGCTTTAATGTAATATTGGAAATAAGTTATCAAAAAAATACCCCCGGTTTAGTGCCGGAGGTATTTTAGTAAATATTAAATTCTGATCAGGATAAGACTGTTTTAAGTTTACTGGTTTGATGGTCAACCAGTTTTTGAAGCGGACCCGAAACGATCATTTTCATCATCATATTCAGATCAGCTAAAATAGTGTAAACTGCTTCAGTTTGCCCATTACCAAGATCGTTTAAAGTCCATTTTAATTCTAATTCAAACGGAGCCTGTTCAGAAGGTTTAACAGCTATTTCTTTATCCTGAATTATAGAGGAAATTTTCAGAGCCAGTTTTGCCATATTCTGGATAGTAAACCTGGCTTCATCTTTTGTTGATGACCAGTTGTAAATATTCTCAGGCATCAACTGCTGGTGATTATTCAAATCAGAAAGGAAAGTAAATACCTCACCCACCGGTTTGTTAATTTTAATTGTGCTTTCAATAGTTGTCATAAGCTTAAGATAAGCTGTCAATATGATTTCCCCCAGGCCTGCGGATCTTCACGCCATTTCCTTAATAGCTTTAAATCATCGGCTGAAACAAAACTATGCTCTGCAGCATAATCGATAAGGGCATTATAATTTGAAAGAGTTAAAAATCTGCATTTGGCATTTTTAAAATTTTCATCTGCTGCCGCAAATCCATAATTGAATATTGCAACAAGTCCGGCAACATCACAGCCGGCTTCTCTTAAAGCCTGAATAGCCTGCAAACTACTTTTTCCGGTTGATATCAAATCTTCAACTACCACCACACGCTGCCCTGGTGAAAATTCTCCCTCAATTAAACTTCCGGTTCCATGTTCTTTGGCCTTGGCTCTGACATAAATGAATGGTAATCCTAATTCCTGTGCAACCAAAACTCCCTGAGGGATACCGGCAGTAGCAACTCCAGCCACTACTGATACTGACCCAAACTCTTCCTGAATCAGGGAGCTTAATTTCTGACGAATATAAGTGCGAATAGCAGGATGTGAAAGAGTTATCCTGTTATCACAATAAATTGGAGATTTCCAACCTGAAGCCCATGTAAATGGATTATTGGGTTGTAATTTTATTGCTTTAATTTGTAGCAAAAATTCTGCTACCTTCTGTTCAATCTCACTCTTATTAATCATGGCTCAAATTTATAAAATTTATATCAACGAAATAGTTTTAATCCTAACAGATGTAATCCCATCGGATATTGAAGATTATCAGGAAGTTAAAATTTCTGACTTTAGCTTTTCAGAATTTTACGAGCATGCAAAACAGATAAAAAGATCACAAATTTTTGTAATTCGAAGCAAAGAGTTTAAATCTCTGTTCAGAAATATTAAACGCACTTTACAAGTAATAAAAGCAGCCGGTGGTTTGGTTAAAAGTGAACAGGGTCAGTATTTATTTATCTTCAGAAACGGAAAATGGGATCTTCCGAAGGGGAAAGTTGAGAATAACGAGAAAACCAGGGTTGCAGCTGTTCGCGAGGTTGAAGAGGAATGTGGTATAAGTATTCTGAAAAATGGAAAAAAGATTTGTAACACCTATCATATCTATGAACTAAATGATAAAAAAATACTCAAAAAAACTTCATGGTATAAGATGAAAACTGAAAATCAAATGGAGCTTATTCCTCAGCTTGAAGAGGGAATTACCGATGCGCGATGGCTCGGTGCCGGCGATTTGATGATGGTAAGGCAGAATACTTATCCTCTGATCAGAGATTTGATCAGCCAGATCGGGTAATTTACAAAAGACCGAAAGCTTCTTTAGGAATGAATTGTTCAACATCCCCATTGTTTCTTAGGATATCCCTGACAATGGTTGAACTGATTGATGAATATCCCGGTTTACTCACAATAAATATACTCTCGATTTCCGGTACTAATGCATGATTCATTTGTGCAATTGCTTTTTCGTATTCAAAATCAGAAACCGTCCTGATTCCCCTGATCATATAGTCTGCTTTGATCTTTTTGCAAAAGTTAACAGTCAGCCCTTCATAAGTTTGCACTTCAATTTTCGGCTCATTTGCAAATACTGCCCGGAGCATCTTTTTTCTTTTCTCTGTACTCAGAAAAGGTGCTTTGGTACTATTAAGTCCTATACCGATCACAACCTTATCAAACAGAGGTAAAGAACGTTTTAAGATATCAACATGGGCTTTGGTTACAGGGTCAAATGAGCCCGGAAAAAGTGCAATTTTCATTGTTAGATTTTTTGTATTTCGATTACCGGTATTTATTTGGCTGATTTGACAACAATATTCTTTATAAAGATAATGATAAATTTATTGTCTGATGTTGATTAAAGTGGTCTGTGGCCATAAAAACTGAAAGATGATGAACCATATTTCCGTTGCTCAATAAACAATGGATGATTGTCGAGTTTTTTCATACTTGGGTGTTCAATGATCAGGTATCCATTTGGATTAAGAATATTGCGATCTATAACCTTCGTAGCAATCTGATTGATCTGAGGCATATCATACGGAGGATCGGCAAAGATCAGATCATACTTGTCGGTTTCCATATCCAGAAACTTAAATACATCTGATTTGACAACTTTTATTGCACTTAAGTCATATTGTTTAACCAATAATTTTAAATAATGGATGCAACCGAAATCCCTGTCAACTGAACAAATTTCACTTACCCCTCTTGAAGCAAATTCCAAAGAAATATTTCCTGTACCACTAAACAGGTCGAGCACCCGGATTGTCTCAAAATCGAACTGATTGTAAAGAATATTGAAGAGGGCTTCTTTTGCCAGATCAGTTGTAGGTCTGACAGGAAGCTTGGCAGGAGGGTTTAATCGAAGTCCCTTTAAACGCCCGCCTATTATTCGCATTGTTCCTGGCAGATTAGTGAAAAATAGGTATGTGATGAAAGATCATCAAATTTCTGAGAATGGTTAACTATGAGCCTGCTGTCGGCAAAGCTTATTTTATTAAAATATTTCTCAAGTCTTTTAAAATATTCATCATCTGGGCTTATCCTTCCCGACAGGATAAGAGAAACTTCTTTAGCATTCAGCTGAAGGGTTTCAATTGTATGAAGAATAAAATAATTCAGCTCATTAGCATTCTGACAATCAAATATATTATAGAGAACAAGACCTGAACTTCTAAAAAGACCAAGTTGGATATGCTTTTTATGGATATCAATATATAATGAATCTGATAAATGTTCTTTATAGGTTTTTTTAATTCCCTCAATAAATGTAAACGACTGAGAGTAAATCTGAGGCCTGTTAAAAATTCTGTTCAGATCTGTATACAAGTCCTTATTGATAGAAAAGATATTCCTGATTTGTTCAGATTTGATAGTGTTCTGTAAAACTTCTCCGGGAATGGCACTTTGGAAAAAACTGGTATAATGAGCCAGACTTTCTTCGTTATACAGACTTTCAGGGATTAAAGTATATTTAAAAGTGTCGAAAGACAAACTGATTTTATGATAGGGGAATTTAAATTCCCGCTGATATTCCGGTAGTTTTTCGATAGAATTGATCAGATCCTGCGGATTATATGAATCAGGAATCTGGTACTCTGCCAGTGATTTCAGTTCATCCCGAACGATATCAATAATAGCATATTGAAATGTTTCAAAGCCAAGATGGATCAGAAGATCACATTTAGCAGCATTTTGAGATTCAAAATCATCATCAAAAAGGTGGAACAGTTTAATCATCGATAACAAAAGTATAGTTTCTTTTCAATTTTTTATCCGTCTGAAATATTTAGTCGTCCATTTGTGTAAAAATCATGGTCTTTGATTCAGTAGAAATCAGGTTAGAATTTGCAATTTGCGATGATGAATATTCAGAGTCTGATTGAACGTCATTTCGGTAAAATACCTACATCACAACAGAAAGAGGTATTTACTTTACTGGAGAAGTTTCTGCTCTCTGAGGATGAAGATCAGTGTTTTCTTTTGAGAGGGTATGCAGGAACCGGTAAAACAACATTGATTAGTGCTTTAGTGAAGGTGCTTCCGGGAATTAAGCTGAAGTCTGTTTTACTGGCCCCTACAGGCCGTGCAGCTAAAGTCATCAGCAATTATTCCGGCAAAAAAGCTTTTACTATTCATAAAAAGATCTACAGGAAAAAGCTTGCTGCAAGCCCGGATATGAATTTTGTCCTGGGTGAGAATATGATGGAGAATACCATTTTTATTGTTGATGAAGCTTCAATGATCTCAGACCAGATTCACGATTATAGTCGTCAAAGTCTATTGGAAGATCTGATCAGATACGTCTATAATGGAAAAAATTGTAAACTGATGTTTGTTGGTGATACAGCACAATTACCGCCGGTAGGTTCAGATCTCAGTCCTGCCCTTGATAAAAATCTGCTTATTGCAGATTTCAGACTCAGGGTGTTAAGTTATGAGCTGACTGACGTTGTCAGACAGGAAAAGCAGTCGGGTATCTTGTATAACGCTACTCAGTTGCGCGAATTGATCAGAAAAGGCAAGCAAGCCTTCCCTAAATTTATCATAAAAGGGTACCGTGATATTTTCAGAATGACAGGTGAAAAATTGGTTGAGGGTCTGAATTATGCTTATGATAAATATGGAATGGAAAATACTATTGTGATCTGTCGTTCTAATAAGAATGCCAATGCCTATAATCAAAATATCAGAAATCGTATTCTTTATCGGGAAGAAGAGATTACCGGAGGCGATCATATCATGGTGGTACGTAATAATTACTTCTGGCTAAAACCTGACGATAACAGCGGTGATTTTATAGCCAATGGTGATATTGCAAGAGTTAGAAAGGTGAGGAGGGTGGAGGAGCAATACGGATTCCGATTTGCTGAACTGGTAATCGAATTGCTTGATTATCCGGATCAGGAACCCCTCACCTGTAAAGTTATGCTTGATACCTTGTATTCGGAGAGTCCGAGCCTGTCGGCAGCAGACAATAAGCGTTTCTTTGAAGCGGTTATGGAAGATTATCAGCATATTGAAAATAAGCGCCTTAGGATGGAGGAGATCAAAAAAGATCCTTACTACAATGCATTGCAGATTAAATTTGCCTTTGCGGTAACCTGCCATAAAGCTCAGGGTGGACAGTGGCCTGCAGTATTCATTGATCAGGGATACCTTACCGATGAAATGCTGAATACAGAGTTTTTGCGCTGGCTTTATACAGGTGTTACCCGATCAAATGCTGAATTGTTTCTGGTTAATTTCAGTGACCAGTTTTTTGAAAGGAATGCTGTAAATGAATAGGTTATCAGTATTTGCTGATTTTTTGAAATAAGAGGGTAATACAAAAAATGTAATTTTTATTTTCCTTTAATCTTCGGATCAATAAATTCCCAATCTAAAATATGAGGATGTATATGCTCCCGTTTTGCAATGTTATTAATTTCTGTAATAATCGCCGGATTAGAAGCTGCTAAATT
>JBAZHY010000011.1:0-16985 GCA_041652175.1 Pedobacter sp. | reverse complement strand
TTTTAGTTATTGACCACTTTTTGCTTCTTCTTTCATTTTTTCGTTGGCAACGATAACAATTTCCACACGACGGTTTTTAGATCTGCCTTCTTCAGTAGTATTATCTTCAATCGGTTCAGTTTCGCCTCTTCCCTGAGTGTTCAGGCGGCCTGAGCTGATTCCCTGAGCAACTGCATAAGATTTAACAGCTGCAGCACGACGCTCAGAAAGTCTCTGGTTGTATTCATCAGTACCGGTAGCATCGGTATGTCCAACAATGGTAACAATAGTTTCCGGATTGTTCTTCAATGAAGTAGCCAGATTTTCAATATTGGTTCTTGCAGCAGACTTCAGAGCAGTCTGGTTTACATCAAATAAAATTCCTGAATCGAATTTTACGATAATTCCCTCACCTTCTCGAATCACTTCTGCATTTGGAACCGTTTGCTTTATTTCCTCTGCCTGACGGTCCATTTTACGGCCAATTAATGCTCCGGCAGTTCCGCCAACAGCTCCCCCTAAGATTGCTCCAACTGCAGTATTTCCTGCTTTCTTACCAATAATAGCTCCTATAGTTCCACCTGCTACTGAACCGATAACAGCTCCTTTTTGTGTTTTTGTTGCAGTTGCACAAGCTTGAAATAACATGGCAGAAGCAGCAATTGCCAGCGCCCATGTTGCTGTTTTAATCTTTATACTTTTCATAATTGTATTATTTAGTTTGTTCAAGATTATTTCAAATGAAATGCCAAAGCACAAATAAAAATTAAAGCATGTACCTTTATTGTAAATATACATGAAAAAAAACTATAAAATAAGTTTACTTGGATGTGGCTGGTTGGGCTATCCACTTGCTAAATACCTGATAAGCAAAGAATTTAATGTAAAAGCAAGTACAACAAGTCACACTAAATTAGAGTTGTTTAAATCAGATGGAATTGACCCGTTTTTAGTACAATTCAACGTAAATGATCAGGATCCTGAACTTTTAGATTTTTTAGATTCTGGAATTCTGGTTATTTCTGTACCTCCTGGCCGAAGAAGTGAATCAGGCCCTGATAATTATCGTAAAATGGCAGGGGCTCTAAGGCCTTTCCTCAATACAGGAAGAATTTCTAAAATCATCTTTATCAGTTCGACTTCGGTTTATCCGGAAAGCAATACGGAAATAACAGAAAGTTCAGCAATAGCTCCCCAAACCAAGTCGGCAAAGGCAATTGCAGAGTTTGAGGAAATGTTAAATGAAGCCAACAGCAAAGTGATCATTTTAAGGCTTGCCGGATTGATCGGACCGGGTCGTACTCCCGGAAGGTTTTTTTCAGGTAAAACCGGTATTGCTAATGGAAAGACTCCGGTAAACCTCATTCACCTGGATGATGCGATTGCCCTGATTGGTAAACTGATTGATGATGAAAATGCAGAAGGCATATACAATGGATGTGCACCAATACATCCTATAAAAGAAGAATTTTATAAACTGGCAGCAAAATCTGAGGGTCTTCCGTTACCGGAATTTATAGCTGAAAAGAAGGCCTGGAAAGTAATCAGCACCGAACGAACTGATAAGGAACTAAATTTTAACTATAAATATGCTTCTCCAACGGCATGTCTGAAGGATTTGTAGTCTACAGCCTTAATCTTCAATCCTAAAATTCCTGCTTCTTTTATGAGATTCTTTCCTTAAATTTATCCAATATCGAAACATAAGGAATTTACTAACCAAATTGTCATAATCCTTATTTTCTACTGGTTATTTTATGAAGAGATTGTTTTTTATTGCTTTTATTTTCTTCCTCGGATCATATTCCGAAGCTGCTGTAATTGATTCTTTGCTTCTAAAAAGAGTAAATGAATTATCTCTTCAGGTTCAAAAAAAATACGCTCCCGATAAGAGAACGGAGTATTATCAGCTTAGTCTGTTAACATCAGAGCCGCTTAGTTATCAGCTGGAGGTTTCCAAAGCTGAAGCAGCATCAGAATTAAAATCTTTATTGATTAAAGAAAATCTGGCAGTAACTATTAAGGAAGAAGTCCTGCCGTCAACCGGGCAGGATTCTAAATCATATGGCATAGCTAATTTATCGGTTATTAATCAGCGTTATGCACCAAATCATGCTGCCGAGATGGCTACGCAGTCGCTTTTGGGTACTCCGGTAAAAATATTAAAGAAGGAAAGGGGAAATTATTTGATCCGTACTCCTGATAATTACCTGTCATGGACCGAATCGGCAGGTATTGTCCCGATGACAAAGGCTGAGTTCGGGAATTGGCAGAGAGCTGAAAAGGTTGTTTACACCGAAATGTTTGGTTTTGCTTATACTGAGCCATCTGAAAGTTCACTACCAATATCTGATCTGGTTGCCGGGGATATTCTTCAGCTATTATCTGAAACTAATGGTTTCTACAAAGTAGCGTTTCCTGATAAGCGAACTGCCTTTATTTCAGTGAAGAAGGCCAGATTTTATGATCAGTGGAAAAACCAGTCAGATCCTTCTGCAGCACAATTACTGAAAACCGCCCGAAACTATCTTGGTATACCTTATTTATGGGGTGGTACATCTGTAAAAGGGATGGATTGCAGCGGTTTTACGAAAACAAGTTATTTTATGCATGGTATTGTACTACCGAGAGATGCTTCACAGCAGGCTTTGGTTGGGGATAAGGTTGATATCTTTGAGAATGATTCTGTAAGCATCAGTAAGGCATTAAAGAATCTGAAAGCGGGGGATCATCTCTTTTTTGCCGCTAATAAGAAAACCATGCGGGTTACTCATACTGCTATATATATAGGAAATGGAGAGTTTATTCAGGCAGCTGGTCTGGTGAGAATTAACAGTATGATCAGCGGATCAAAAAATTATGATGACTTTCAGTCGCGTACTCTTGTAGGTGCCCGTCGTATATTAACAGCTATTGGTGATCCTGAAATAACAAGGGTCAGACAACATTCTTATTATCAGGAACAAATAAATCAGTAAATTGAAACTAAACAATTATTAAAATATGAATATTTTCGTTGGAGGCCTTCCATTTAAAGTAGATGAAAAGGAATTAAGAGAAATTTTTGAAAAGTACGGAGAACCCACTTCTGTAAAGCTGATTATTGACAAGCAAAGCGGGCGTAGTAAAGGTTTTGGTTTTGTCGAAATGGATGACGAAGCGGGCCAGGAAGCAATTGAAGCTCTGGACGGCACTGAATTATATGGTCGTAAGATCGGTGTTCGTATTTCAGAAGAAAAAAAGCCCGACAGAAGATTTTAGTGGATGTTTTCCCCTTAAAAGATTCTGACAGGGAGTATAATAATGAAACCATATTCAGGTTTTAGCGTAACAATTGAATAACAATTAGTGCCTGATGATAATCGGATCGGCTAAAATGTTATTTTTGATATGAAGGCATATGGCCTGCCGGATTATTTTGGCGCGGCATTTGCTTTATAAGTGAAATTATATAAAAATAGAACTTTAATTATTTTGAAAATATCATGATGTTGCTAAAACCCAAAGGGTTTAATTATCAAATCATGATCGCCTTGTCTGATGACAGGCAGTTTCAGCACCATTAAACAATAAAAAATAAAAAGATGAAAAAGTTAGTTATTCTTTGCAGCGTAGTATTTTTATTTGCAACCGTATCAGCATTTCGCGCTGTAGAAAAACCTGAATTCAAGTTTGAGAAAGAAACACATGATTTTGGTAAAATCCCTCAGGGGAAACCGGTAAGTGTCGATTTTAAATTTACAAATATTGGTGATGAACCATTGATTATAAGCAATATTGAAAGTGTTTGCGGATGTACAGTTCCAAAGTATACCAATACACCGATTTTAAAAGGACAAACAGGAACAATTACTGTTACTTATAATGCTGCTGCATTAGCTCCTTTCAGTAAAGGGTTGACCATCAGGTCTAATGCTAAAACTCCTGTAAAAGTGATTTATATCAAAGGAGAGGTTGTTGCTGCATCTGCAGAATAAGCAGTCCATAAGAAGAAAAAAGCCCCGGATTGATTCAGTCCGGGGCTTTTTATTTTCCTGTCTTAAATACCCCTTACCCGCATCTTCAGGGTATATACTGATTTATTGGAAGTCATTAATAATATATCTCTGTCTTTACCTCCAAATGTAACATTGGCCGTCCATCCGGGCAGTTCAATATGCTCTATTTTGGTTCCAAGGGAGTTAAAAACAGTAACACCCCTTCCGGTAAGGTAAAGATTACCTTTATTATCCAGAGTCATTCCGTCAGAACCCATATCAGTAAAGAGTTTTCGATCTGACAAGCTGCCATCTTTGTTAATGGTATATTTATAGGTTTTCTTATCACCGATATCCGCCACGAAAAGATTCTTACCGTCAGCTGAACCAATGATGCCATTGGGCTTTACTAGTTTGTTGTCGACAATAATTGCCTTTTTTGCACCTTTTGGCAGATAATAAACATGCTCTCCGTCTAATTCTGATTGTTTTCTGTCCCAATAGGGTCTCTGATAGTAAGGATCAGTAAAATAGATTCCGCCTTTTTTATCAATCCAGAGATCGTTTGGGCCATTAAAACGCTTCCCTTCATAATTATCCAGTATGACGGTTACTTTTTTATCCGGACTGATTGACCATAACTCATTCTTTTCATCGGCAGCTGTGATGAGGTTTCCCTTTTTATCGAAATACATCCCGTCAGAATGACCGGTTTTATCCATGAAAATGCTTAATTCACCTTCGCTGCTGTATTTCCAGATCTTACCATCGATAATATCCGTGAAAAAGAAATTCCCTTGTTTATCGGCAACAGGTCCTTCAGTGAATTTGAATTGATCGGAAACCAGAATCGGTTTTGCTCCATCGGCAATGATGTCAGATTTTTTATCCTGAATGTACAGGACAGATGGTAAGTTCTTATTGGAGTTAGCGATAATGCCAAAGCCTGCTAAAGGCAATGCCATGCTTATCAATAAAGATTTTACTGTATTCATGTCTGTAAATTGAGTGTTTATAAGGATGGTGTTTTTCCACCATCAACCGGAACATTAATCCCATTGATATAAGATGCGGCCGGACTTGCTAAAAATGCGACTGCTGCGGCAACCTCTGCGGCATCTGCTATTCTTCCTGCCGGAATGGTGCTGATCATATCATTTTTAATGGCTTCGATACTTTTACTCTCTTTCTGAGAAATAGAATTAATCAGAAATTCAAGCCTGCCCGTCATGGTAAAGCCCGGCAGGACATTGTTTACTGTAATACCATAAGGCGCGAGCTCCATGGCGAGTGTTTTTGACCAGCTGGCCACTGCTCCCCGGATAGTATTGGAAACCCCCAGATTTTTTAACGGAGTTTTTACAGAGGTAGAAATGATATTGATGATTCTCCCAAAATTCCTGTTCTTCATTCCGGGGACTACCGCCTGAGCAAGTATCTGGTTACAGATTAAATGCATATTGAAAGCGTTCAGATACTCATCTGTGGCAGCATCAATAGCCTGTCCTCCTGTGGGTCCGCCGGTATTATTAATCAGAATGTCTATTGGCTGTTCAGAAATGTATCCGTTTATAATTTTTTTTAGTTCAGAAGGATTAGAAAAGTCAGCAGCTAAATACTGATGCTTCTGTTTCCCGGATCCGGGTAATTCAGAAAGAACTTCTTTTAATTTTTCCTCATTGCGGGCAATTAATGTGATATCAGCACCCAAAAGAGCCAGCTCAATAGCAGAGGCTTTTCCGATTCCCTGAGTACTTCCGCAAACTAATGCTCTTTTGCCTTTAAGATCTAAATTCATTTTTTTGTTTGTTAAGAATTCTGCAAAATAAAGCTGAAATTAATGAATATGTTTCTGATTAAGGTCGGGGCTGTTCCCTGAAGATCCGAAAACATTCAATAATTATACTTCCCCTTCCATAAAGATTTCAATCTTTCCCTGAGTTTATCTTCTGCTGCATTTTTCCCGGGATCATATAAGAGATTTCCGCTGAGGCTATCAGGCATATATTCCTGAGCCGAAAAATTACCTTCAAATGCATGAGAATATTCGTATTCCCTTCCATAGCCTATGTTCTTCATCAGTTTTGTGGGGGCATTCCGTAAATGAAGCGGAACAGACTGATCGCCGGTTCTGTTAACCAGATCCTGAGCCTTTGCTATAGCTTCATAACTGGCATTACTTTTTGCCGATGAAGCCAGATAAGTTACCGTTTGCGAAAGTATGATCCTCGATTCAGGCCATCCGATCACATTGACAGCCTGAAAGCAGGTATTGGCAAGTAATAATGCGTTCGGATTGGCATTTCCGATATCTTCTGAAGCTAAAATAAGTAGCCTGCGGGCAATAAATGAAGGATCTTCCCCTCCCGCAATCATTCTAGCCAGCCAGTAAACCGCTGCATTAGGATCACTGCCACGGATGGATTTAATAAAAGCAGATATAATATCGTAATGCTGTTCGCCTGCTTTGTCATAAATGGCCATATTCTGCTGAACATGTTTCAATACCAGTTCATTGCTGATCATTACGGTGTTGCTGTTGGCGGCATTGACTACAAGTTCCAGAACATTCAGTAATTTTCTGGCATCCCCTCCCGAAAGACGAAGTAATGCTTCATGTTCCCTGATGCTGATTTTCTTTCCTGAGAGATAGGAATCCTGAGCTATTGCTTTATTCAAAAGTTCCAGGAGATCTTCTTCAGAAAGATTTTGCAAAATATAAACCTGACACCTGGAGAGTAAAGCTGATATCACCTCGAAGGAAGGGTTTTCTGTGGTAGCACCGATCAGGGTTACCAAACCGCGTTCAACAGCACCCAGCAGGGAGTCCTGTTGTGATTTCGAAAAGCGATGAATCTCATCAATAAATAATATAGGCAGATTCTCGTTCTGATTTTTTAATGCTACGGCTTTTTCAATTACCTCCCTGATATCCTTTACTCCTGAGTTTATTGCACTCAGACTAAAAAACGGGCGGTTTAACTGTTTAGCTATGATGAATGCCAACGTTGTTTTTCCTACTCCCGGGGGTCCCCAGAGAATTAAGGAAGGTAACCTGCCGCTTTCAATAGCTACCCGCAGAATGGCATCTTTACCAACGAGATGTTTTTGTCCAACATAGTCATCGAGCGTTTCAGGACGCATACGTTCTGCCAGAGGGGGTATTGTTGCCATTTTATTTTGGATAAGATCAGGAATATTAATTGATAAAATTCGGCAAAATCAATTGTAATTAAACAGGATTGATCCCGGATTTTTTTAAGTCAGCGAAGCTTCTTCTTAAAGTTGAAATATTTACCCTGATATGACGCCTGTAATTTATTACATCTTCGTACGTTTGATTTAAGCTAACAGGATTTGTAACTTAATGCAGATCAATTAATAATAGACATTTATGAAGGGCAGAGCTTGTTTTCTTTATATTATATTTCTGGTCTTTTACGGACTTTCACATCAGGCCTGTGCAAAAGATCAAAATTACAGGGGTATTGAGATTAATCTTGAATTCGGCAAACCATCATTATCCGATTCGCTTAAAGCAGAAATTTTAAGATCGGCCAATTTTGAACCGGTTAAGAATTATTTCAATATTTTACAGTTGCGCAGGCAGTTAATGATGTATAATTCAGCTCCGACAACACTTCCTGTTTCTTCGGGAATATTTAATGGTCATTTTAGTTCAGATTCTCTGGGGGCATTTGATCAGCTTATCTTTTTATACAGAAATCTGGGTGACAGGGTAGCTGAAGCAAATGCTTTGAACTCTTATGCAATCAATTATGCTTTGAAAGACGATCTGGAGCAAGCAGTATTTTTAATGGAACAGGCGCTGAACCTCAATCTTGAGATTAATAATACCAAAGCAGCCCTCAGTAATTACCTCAGTCTGTCGCGTCTGTGTGCATTCAAAGGAGATATTAACAAGGCTCTGAAATATAGTAATGCTTTAATTGAGGCGGCTGAAGGTTTGAAGAATCCGGCTTTTGTTGCCGAAGGTTATAACAGCCTTATCTCCCTCTGGACAGTACAAAAAAGATATAAGGAAGCTGAGTCTTTGATATTAAAAAAAGCATTACCGCTGAATTATTATAAACTAAAAGATCAGGCCGGTACAATAGCGTGCTATGATCAGTTGGCAGACGTTTACAGTAAACAAAGAAAGTTTTCGGAGGCAAAATGGTTTTATATTCAATCAAATATGCTGGCAAGAAAGGTGAATAATTCAAAGGGTATTGTTACATCGCTGGTTGGGCTAGCACATGTCAAACTGGCAATAGGCGATTATCAGCTGGCATTCAGTGATCTGAAAGAGGCAGAAAAACTTTCGCTTAAACATAATTTCAATTATAACCTGATCGAAATTAAGAGTACACTATCTGAACTTTATACAAAAACGGGAAATCAGCTTGCTGCAAATTCGGCAAGTAAGGAATTTAACGATCTGAAGGTAGATTTTTTGGCTACTTTACAATAGATTTTCTTAAGGCTTTTCTTAATTTCAGCCGTTCAGGATTATAAAAGAACACAAACATGTTACATGGTTTAAGTATCAATTCGAGATTTGCCATGTCTATATTTAAAATTTGGTACCAATTTGGATAGGTATATTCTACAATGGAGTTAAAATCATTTAAAGAGATGTTAAAGAGATTATGTCTGGCGGTTTTTATAGTAGCAGCTTTATCCTGTAAAGCTGACCCAAGGGTAAATATTGTAATTTCAGAGAATGATCTTAAACCCGATATGCAGCAATCAGTAGTTGCAAAATCGCTGGTTGAGCTTTTAGAAAATTTCCATTATCAAAAAGTTAGTGTGGATGATAATTTTTCATCTTTTGTTTATGATGAATATTTAAAAGCACTTGATGGCGGTAAGAGTTATTTTCTTCAAAGTGATATTACTGATTTTGAGAAATACAGGACGGTAATAGATGATGATATCCGGGAAGGTGATCTCAGTGTTGCATTTTACATCTTCAATGTATACCAGAAACGATATAATGACAGGGTTAAGTTTGCATTGAAGGAGCTTGATAAGAAGTTTACATTCGCTTCAAATGAGACTTATACTTATGACCGTGAAAAATTACCATGGCTTAAATCTGAATCTGAATCGAACATGCTCTGGTCAAAGCGTATTAAATATGAGATGCTGAATCTCAAAGTAACCGGTACTGAGGAAGCCAAGATCAGGGAAACCCTGAAGAAGAGATATGAGAATCTGATCTCCCAATCCACTAAATTCAACAATCAGGATGTATTCCAGATCTTCATGAATGCATTTACCGGTAGTATAGATCCACATACAAATTATTTTGTTCCTAATCGTGCCCAGGAATTTAATGAAGAACTGGCACGTACTTTTGAAGGTATAGGAGCCCGGCTTCAACTGGAGAATGAAGTGGTGAAAGTTGCTGAAATTATTCCGGGCGGACCAGCATTCAAAGCTAAGACATTGGATGTAAACGATAGGATCATTGCAGTTGCACAGGGCAGGGACGGGGAATTTGAGGATGTAATAGGATGGCGGATCGATGTTACTGTAACCAAGATTAAGGGGCCTAAAGGTACTGTTGTACGACTGAAAGTTATTCCTGCAGGTCAGGAATTATCGTCCACTCCAAAGATAGTCGAGCTGGTTAGGGATAAAGTCGTTCTTGAAGATCAGTCGGCCAAGAAAATCATTAAAACCGTAACTTCTGGTGATAAATCTTACAAGATTGGTATTATTCAGTTACCTGCTTTTTATGCAGATTTCAGAGCCATGCAAGCCGGAGATCCGAATTATAAGAGTACCACAAGGGATGTCAGATTGCTGCTCGATACGTTGAAGCAGGAGAAAGTTGATGCCGTTATTCTTGATTTGAGAAGTAATGGAGGAGGTTCTCTTCCTGAAGCAATTAGTCTGAGTGGCTTGTTTATTAAATCAGGGCCGGTAGTACAGGTTCGCGACAGGAGAAACAGGGTAGAAATAGAAGAAGATGAAGATCCTTCAGTAGCCTGGTCGGGTCCTTTGGGTGTACTTCTTGACCGCTTCAGTGCCTCTGCATCTGAGATTTTTGCCGGTGCAATGCAGGATTACGGAAGAGGAATAGTTATTGGAAACCAGTCTTATGGAAAAGGAACTGTTCAGCAGGGAATAGATATGTCGAGGGTTATTGGTACGGCAGATAAACTTATGCTTAAAACGGCGCAGACTGCCGGTAATAAGGGTGGGAATAATGTCAGAACCAATGCACCGGAGTTTGGGCAGATTAATCTGACTATGGCCAAGTTCTATCGTGTTAATGGCAGCAGTACACAAAATAAAGGCGTTGTGCCCGATATTGAGTTTCCGACTATTTTCCCGAAAGACAAATTTGGTGAAAGCTCTGAACCAAGAGCACTACCGTGGGATACTATTGCTCCGAGCAAATTTGTTCCTGTAGCAAATTTAGAGGATGTGAAGCATAAGCTTATTTCTATGCATGATGAGCGTATGAAGACGTCACTTGGCTATAAAAACCTTCTTGAGGATATTGAAGAATTTGCTAAACGTGAAGCGGAGACGTCCATTACCCTGAATGAAGCACAGCTGAAAAAGGAACGTGATGAGCAGGAAAGCAAATCTTTGCAGCGTGAAAATCAAAGACGTGCAGCAAAGGGTTTGCCTCCATTGAAGAAAGGTGAGGCAAGACCTAAAGATGATTTAGATTTTATCCGGGATGAGGGTCTGCAGATAATTGCAGATTATATTCAGATTAAGTAATAAAAAACCCGGTGCATACCGGGTTTTTTATTACCGGGAGTTTAAGCTTTCTTATTCTTTTCCTGAGTTTCCATGATGTTGATACTCATCATTTGTTCCATCGTTCTTTTCATGCCATCTGAAGAACCGTCAAGGAATATTACATTCCCTTTTCCATTTTCAGCGAAATGCTTGATAGCTTCCGTCCACATAGTAAATAGAATAACTGAAGTATCGAGATCTGCAGTCTGCATTTCTTTGGCAGCATGTGTCATTCCTTTTGCAACTTCTTCACGGAAGAGCGCAATTCCCTGCCCGCGTAACTGAGCTGCTTCACGCTCAGCATTGGCTGCAATTTTAATTGCGTTGCCATCAGCTTCAGCGGCTTTAGTTTTAGTGATTAAAAGAGCTTGTCCTTCGTTTTCTGCTGCTGCTTTCAGGTTATTTGAAGCTACCACGCGGCTCATGGATGTGAGGATCACTTCATCGAAGGTAATATCGTTAATTTGCAGATCCTGTAAATGATAGCCCCATGTTTCGAGAACCGTATCCAACTGTTCTTTTACGTGATCAACTATATCTTTTCGAAGTCCCAGGACTTCCGATTGTTTTTTACTTGCTACAAAAGCACGTATTGTTCCTTCAATGGTTCTGATCAGAGCCTGCATCAGGTTTTGTTCATTGATAAATTTAAAAGCAACATTCTTAATTGTTTCTTCGTCCTGATTGTTCACAGAATAAAGAACCATTGCTTTGAAGTAGACGTTGGCCTGGTCAATAGTTACTGCCTGAAATTCAAGTTCTACAGAACGGTTTTGAATAGAAATTCTGGAATGAATTACTTCAATCAGTGGGATCTTTAAATTCAGTCCGGGCCGTAAAAGCCTTCTGTATTTACCGAAAATAGTTACAACTGCAATTGTACCCTGTTTAACTGTAACAAATGAACTAAACAGAATTACAATTGCTAAGAATAGTAAAATATAGGATGTGTACATAATTGGAAAATTTATTGAATATACTGAATTCGAACCGGTTTAAAACAAAAAAGCACCGTAAAAATATCTTACGGTGCTTTTTTAAGATGGTTAAATTCTTTTAGTCCCTGAGAGAAGCCAGTAGCCGGCCTCCCTTATAGTAATATCTGGTCCAGTATGCTTCATTCAGATCGCTGATCATAACTCCCTTGCTGGTAGAAGCATGTGCAAATTTACTATTGCCCATATAAACACCAACGTGAGTAATTGACCGGCTGCCTATTTTAAAAAATACAAGATCACCTTCCTTTAGCTCTTCCTTTTTGATCGGATTAACCATGCTGAAAATATTTCTTGAATTATTTCCAATAAGCGTACTGAAGACTTTGTTGTATAATTCAAATGCAAAGCCTGAGCAATCTATTCCTTTTTTGGTTCCGCCACCAAGACGGTATGGAGTACCGATCCAGTCGTAGACGAATTGATAAAGTTTAAGGTTTGATGTTGCGGAGAGGGCAACTCCCATAATTTGAGTGAAATATTCGGTAGCCAGGTTATCAGGATCCTCAATCTTATCTGCTGGCTTTGTATCCTTTTGTGTGGTTTGTGCCTGTATCGATACAAAAGAAATCATAAGCAGCAAGGCTGCAATTATTTTTTTCCCCATTCTTTAGCTCTTTCGTTAATAGTACTAAAACAAGACTATGAACGTCTGTTTACTGGTTATTTTTCAGAATGTTACAAGTATCTGACATTTTAACCAAAAAAACAAGACAAAAATACCCCTTTAACGTTTTTTTAACATTTGAACAGTTGTTTTACCCTAAACAAAACGCTTCAGTATTCTTTTTTTTTACAAGATATGGTTAGATTTGTCGTCCCTAAGATAGGGCTTAAAGAGTTTAACAGAATAAATACGAATGAGTTCAATAGAAATAACCAAAGACACTTATCTTCAATGGTATGAATCAATGCTCCTGATGCGTAAGTTCGAAGAGAAAGCAGGACAACTTTACGGGCAGCAGAAGATCAGAGGATTTTGCCATTTGTATATTGGTCAGGAAGCAGTGATGGCAGGTACTATGTCGGTTATCCGTCCCGAGGATTCTTTAATTACGGCTTATCGTGATCATGCTCATGCTCTTGCAAAAGGGATGAGTGCAAATGAGATAATGGCTGAACTTTATGGTAAAGCCACCGGATGTTCAAAAGGTAAAGGTGGTTCCATGCACATGTTCAGTAAGGAGAAGAAATTCTTCGGGGGGCATGGTATCGTAGGGGGGCAGATTCCTTTGGGGGCAGGAATTGCATTTGCTGAAAAATATAATGGAACAGATAATGTTTGTATTTGTTATATGGGAGATGGTGCGGTACGTCAGGGTGCTTTGAACGAAACATTTAACATGGCTATGCTATGGAAATTGCCTGTCATCTTTGTTTGTGAGAACAATGGTTATGCCATGGGTACTTCTGTATCACGTACCACAAATATGATTGATATTTACAAAATCGGTTTAGGTTTTGATATGCCAAGTGCACCTGTTGATGGTATGGATCCTGTTGCTGTTCATAATGCTATGGACGAAGCAGTGCAAAGAGCACGCCGAGGTGAGGGACCAACATTCCTTGAAGCAAGAACTTATCGTTATAAGGGTCATTCTATGTCAGATCCTGCAAAATACAGAACCAAGGAAGAGGTTGAGGCTTATAAAGCAAAAGATCCTATTGAGGTTGTAAGAGCTGCTATCGAGGAGAAAAAATATGCTGATGAGGCATGGTTTGATATGATTGGTGAAAAAATTAAATCGATTGTTGACGAATCGGTGAAGTTCTCTGAAGAGTCTCCATGGCCTGACCCGTCAGAGCTTTATACTGATGTATATGTTGAATCAGACTATCCTTATATTCGCGACTAAACCTAATATTTTAAAATACTAATCTGGAAATAAAATGGCTGAAGTAGTTAAAATGCCAAAGATGAGCGATACGATGACGGAGGGAGTTATCGCTAAGTGGCATAAAAAAGTTGGTGACAAAGTTGGTTCAGGAGACCTGATAGCCGAGATCGAGACAGATAAGGCTACTATGGACTTTGAATCTTTCCAGGAAGGAACTTTATTATATATCGGTGCTCAGGAGGGTCAGGCTGTACCTGTTGATTCTGTCATTGCCGTATTAGGTGAAACAGGTGAGGATTATCAGGCATTATTAAGCGGTACTGCAGCTTCTGCACCTGTATCTTCACCTGAAGAACAGGCTGCACCTTCCGTGGTTGCAGAGACTGAAGAAGTATCAGTTGACAGTGAATCTGCAGCCTCTGCACTTGGAGCTACCATCATCCGTATGCCTCTATTAAGTGATACCATGACAGAAGGTGTTATCGCAGAATGGCATAAGAAAGTTGGCGATACTGTGAAAAGTGATGATGCCCTTGCTGATGTAGAAACCGATAAAGCTACTATGGAAGTTATTGGTTATGCTGATGGTACACTTCTTTATATAGGAGTGGAAAAAGGCCAGGCTGCCAAAGTAAATGATATCATTGCAATTGTTGGTAAGGCCGGGACTGATGTTTCAGGATTATTGAAGTCGGATTCAAAACCAAAAGCAGCCGCGAAAACTGAACAGACTGCTCCTGCATCCGTAGCAACAAGTTCTGACGCAACAAATCAGCAGGTAATCAGTAGTGATTCTTCAGACCGCGTTAAAGCGTCTCCATTGGCTAAGAGAATAGCCAAAGAGAAGGGAATTGATCTTAGCCAGGTTAAGGGCAGTGCCGAAGGCGGAAGGATTGTTAAGAAGGATATTGAAGGGTTCAGCCCGGCAGCAGTCAAAGCTGCCACTCCTGCAGAAACGAAAGTTGCAGCTACTGCTTCTACCGCTGCAGCTCCTGTAATTCCTCAGTTTATCGGTGAAGAAAAATATACTGAAACCCCGGTATCTCAGATGCGTAAAGTTATCGCTAAACGTCTTTCTGAAAGCTTATTTACTGCCCCTCATTTCTATCTGACCATGGCTATTGATATGGACAGTGCAATGCAGGCACGTACCAGGATTAATGAGTTTGCTTCAAGCAAAATTTCTTTCAATGATATGGTGCTTAAGGCTGTTGCCGTTGCATTAAAGCAACACCCTCATGTTAATTCGTCGTGGTTGGGTGATAAAATACGCTACAATGAGCATATAAATATTGGTGTTGCTGTGGCTGTAGAAGACGGGTTACTGGTACCGGTAGTTCGTTTTGCTGATGGTAAATCACTTTCCCATATTTCTGCTGAGGTTAAGGATTTTGCTCAGCGTGCAAAAGCAAAAAAACTGCAGCCTGCTGACTGGGAGGGCTCAACATTTACTATTTCAAATCTTGGAATGTTTGGAATAGATGAATTTACTGCAATTATTAATCCACCTGATGCATGTATTCTGGCCGTTGGGGGAATTCAACAGGTTCCAGTGGTTAAAAATGGTGCAGTTGTTCCAGGCAATATTATGAAGGTTACGTTAAGCTGTGATCATCGTGTTGTTGATGGTGCAACCGGATCGGCATTCCTGCAAACACTAAAAGCCTTGCTTGAAGAGCCTGTAAGATTGCTCGTTTAGGAAAAAATAAATAGATATAATAAAAAGGCCTTCAGATATATTCCTGAAGGCCTTTTTTATTGAGCTAACTTATTATCATCAATTAATTCGGGAGCCGGACATTCAGTTATATGGTTTTATCAACCCGGGTTTTTAATATCGGCATAACTGAAGACCTTTTTCAAAAGCTGAGTACTTCTTAGTGCAGGGTTTTGTCTGATCTTCAGCTCTTCAGCTGCGATCTCATGGAATAACCCTTCAGTTGCCTTCTGAGTGGCATAGTCGCTAAGGTCTGTGTTTACTTTATTGACAAAAGGGATCTGATTATATCTTATACTGAGATCAGACCAATATCTGGTAGCTTCAGTTTTAGCAAGCGAACTTTCTATAATCGGCTTAAATTTATTTCTAAGCTGCTGACTGGTTGTTCTTTCAAAGTAATTAGTGGCTGCATTTTTCTGATCACTTAAGAGAATATTGGAGGCGTCCTGAATACTCATTTCCTTCAATGCATTAACAAACACCGGTTTGGCTTCTTTTACCGCAAGTTCTGCAGCACGGTTAAGACTAAGTATGAAATCATCGCAGGCTTTATTCATTCCTATTCCTCTGAGTGCTTTCTCAACTTTTTGAGCTTCTGGAGGAAAAAGAAGCTTTACTGCCGTATTTTTAAGAAAACCATTTTCTGCTGAAAGCCGGTCTGTGCCTGCCGAGATGCCGATAGTCAATGCTTCCTTTAAGGCCATCCCAATTTCACTCTGAGTTGGACTTCCGGTTTTAGCAGTATTGGCCGCATCTTTTAAAACCTGAGGGATTTTAATCTGCGCACAGGAGATGTTAATCGAAAAGATACTAAAAAGGATAAGAATTGAACGGATCTTCATTTTATAATTATATTCATTAAAAACGGAAAATTAAATGGGATAGTATTCCGGGTAAACTGGGTGTTCTGTGTGATCCTGTGAAGTAAACCAAAAATAATTCATACATTAAATCAATAAATCGATTCTATTGAAGTTTATTCAGAACATATCCGGTCGTAAAGAAATCAATGAGTCTGAGATACTCATTGAATACCGCAATACCGGCAATCTGCAGCTTTTGGGTAATCTTTATGAAAACTACATGCCTTTAGTGTATGGATTATGCCTGAAATATTTTAAAGATGAGGAAAAGAGCAGGGATGCTGTTATGCAGATTTTCGAAGAATTAATTCCTAAATTAAGAATTCATCAGGTTAATAATTTTAAAAGCTGGTTGTATACCCTTGCCAGAAATCATTGTTTGATGGCTATCCGCTCATCATCAAAAAATGATTTTGTGACGATTGATGAACACTTTATGGAAAGCGAGTCGGTATTGCATCTTAATAAGGAGGAGATTCCTGAAGACAGGTTAATCCTTATGGAGGAGTGTATGAAAACCCTTTCTGAAGAGCAGCGCATATCAGTAAACCTGTTCTATCTGGAACAGAAATGTTATAAAGAGGTTTCTGATATGACAGGTTTTGACCTTAAAAAAGTTAAAAGCTTTATTCAAAACGGAAAACGAAATCTTAAAATTTGTATTGAGAAGAACAGTGAGTCTAAGTAATACCGACATAATTCTATTCAGGAAATATCTTTCCGGCGATCTGGAGCCTGAATTGATGCATCAGCTTGAAAAAAAGGCTATGGATGATCCTTTTATGTGGGACGCTATGGAGGGTTATGAAACTGTAACAGATCCGGGAAAGGATCTTAGTCTTCTT
>JBAZHY010000010.1:13966-17038 GCA_041652175.1 Pedobacter sp. | reverse complement strand
CGGTAAACTGCCTGCTCTGATTTATCTGCATGAATACGATTATTCCAAGGGCTTGTCATCCTACCATAATTTACAGTCCTTCTTTGAGGGCATGACTGATCTGGGTTATGTTGTGTTTTCATATGACATGATTGGCTTCGGAAATCGGATTGAGGAAGGAACGCGTTTTTATGAACGTTATCCCAATTGGTCGAAAATGGGAAAGATGGTGGCGGATGTGAAGGGAGCAGTTGATGCACTGACTCGTCTGGATTTTGTGGATCCGACAAAAATCCTTGCCGGAGGTTATGCTTTAGGTGCAACTGTCAGCCTTTATGCTTCTGCACTTGATGAAAGAATTGCCGGAGTGGTTTCAGTAAGTGGTTTTAGTCCATGGCGTTCCGCAACCCGGGACAGGGGTACAGAAGGTATTAAAGCATTTTCTCATTTGCATGGATTAATTCCCCGTCTAGGTTTCTTTGTTGGCAATGAAAATCGTATCCCGTATGATTACACAGAGATACTAGGATCGATTGCACCAAGACCTTTGCTGCTTATTGCTCCCAAATTAGATCAGACTGCTAATCATCATGATATCAGGGCATCCGTTACCGAAGCAGGAAAAATTTATAAATTTTTCGGTGCCCCTGATCAGCTCATTCTGAATTCGCCGGATGATTTTAACAGGTTCAGCATAGAAATGCAGAAGATTATATATGACTGGGCCGGTAAATTTGCAAGGCCTGCTTCTAATAAATAATCCGGTAAACATATCTTTTGTGATTTTGGTTGATCAGAGCTAAACGTATTGAAGAAAGTTCAATGACTTTGCTTGTATAACTTATGAATTTACAAAGTCGGATGAAAATACCTATATCATTAAATCATTTTAGAGAAAATTGCCTGATCGAATTCAGTACAATTTGCTAGATAAGTTAAAGAAGGGTAGTTTTGGGGCTTAATATAGAATTATGAGTATTAAAAGAGGACCTATTTCTCAGTTTATTGAGAAAAATTACCTGCATTTTAATTCTGCCGCTCTGGTAGATGCAGCCAAAGGATACGAAACCCATCTGGATGAAGGGGGCAAGATGATGATCACCCTTGCAGGGGCAATGAGTACTGCAGAACTGGGTATTTCGCTTGCCGAAATGATCCGCCAGGATAAAGTGTCGATCATCTCCTGTACCGGAGCAAACCTGGAGGAAGATATCATGAATCTGGTAGCACATTCACATTATAAGCGTGTGCCGAACTACCGGGACCTTAGTCCGCAGGATGAGTGGGATCTTCTGGAGAATCACTATAACCGCGTTACTGATACCTGCATCCCTGAAGAGGAAGCTTTCAGAAGATTGCAGAAGCATATTTACAAGCTTTGGAAAGATGCGGATACTGCCGGCGAGCGTTATTTTCCTCATGAATATATGTATAAAATGCTGTTGAGCGGAGTGCTTGAGCAGTATTATGAAATTGATCCTAAAAACTCCTGGATGCTGGCAGCGGCAGAGAAGAACTTACCGATCGTAGTTCCCGGGTGGGAGGATTCTACTATGGGTAATATTTTCGCTTCCTATGTAATGAAAAAGGAACTGAAAGCATTAACGATGAAGAGCGGAATTGAATACATGGGTTGGCTGGCCGATTGGTATATCGCTAACTCCGAAGGTAAGGGAATAGGCTTTTTTCAGATTGGTGGTGGAATTGCAGGAGATTTTCCGATTTGTGTGGTTCCAATGCTCTATCAGGATATGGAAATGGAAAATATTCCTTTCTGGAGCTATTTCTGTCAGATCTCTGATTCTACAACTTCTTATGGATCTTACTCAGGTGCTGTCCCTAATGAAAAAATTACCTGGGGTAAGCTGGATATTCATACCCCGAAGTTTATTGTTGAATCAGATGCTACGATTGTAGCTCCTCTGATCTTTGCATGGGTGTTGAAGCAATAGTAAATCTTTTTCGGTGGAAATACCTTAAGCATCCAAAACTGAACAAAAATTGCCGAAAAGCCTAAATAGCTTCATATACAGTGGTTTACGCTATAATTTAGAATGAATATAAATTGATAAAATAGGTCATGTTAATGTCATCTATTATTATATAAAGCATACTTTTGTCAACTGAAAATATTGATGGGCAGATTCTGTCAAGTTTTTAATTATACGTTTCAAATTTTAAGAATTAAATACTCAATATGAGAAGCATCTCATTGTTTTTTAGAAATGTTGCAAAATCACTGATACTGGTTTCTTTCCTGAGTTCAGCAGCTGTTTCGACGGCTAATGCTCAGGATGCTAAAGCCGGTGCGGCGATTTTTAAGCAAAAATGTACCGCTTGCCACGCCATTGATAAAGCGGTTGTTGGTCCGGCCCTGAAAGGCATAGACACGAAATATGATGAAGCCTGGTTGATCAAATGGATCAAAAATGCTCCATCTTTAATTGCATCGGGAGATGCAAAGGCCGTTAAGGCAGCCGAATTCTCTCCTGCAATGATGTCTGCTTTTCCTGAGCTTTCTGATGATGACGTAAAGAACATCATTGAGTATGTGAAGGTTGGTGATGTTAAACCTGCCGCAGAAGCAGGCGCTGCAGGAGCTGCAGCAGGTGCACCTGCCAAAGAAGAGGGAATTAGTAATTTCATGCTTTTCGGATTACTTGCAGTGATTGTTATTGCTTTCATTGTAATTCTTGTTTTAAACCGTGTGATCGCAACTCTGGAGCGCGTAATGCTGCAGAAAAAGGGTATCGCTGTTGAGGATGAGGAGACTGAAGCTAAAGATCGTCTTGCCGGATTAAAGAAATTATCAAAAAACAAGAAGTTTATATTATTCATTGTTCTTCTTTCTGTGATTTTCCTGGGTTCTGCCGGATGGATAGGCATGTGGGAGACAGGTGTTCATACAGGTTATCAGCCGGTACAGCCAATTAAGTTTTCTCACCAGTTGCATGCAGGAATTAACAAAATTGATTGTCAGAATTGTCACACTGGTGCAGCCACTTCCAAGAATGCATCCATTCCATCTTTAAATGTTTGTATGAACTGCCATAACTATGTTACGGCTTCCGACAAATATGATGGAAAGACTTC
>JBAZHY010000010.1:0-13956 GCA_041652175.1 Pedobacter sp. | reverse complement strand
GACTTCCCCTGAGATTATGAAAATATATACTGCCCTTGATTACAATGAGGATACAAAGCAGTATGGAAACAATACCAAGCCGGTAGAATGGATCAGAATCCATAATCTTCCTGATCTGGCTTATTTCAATCACTCACAACACGTTTCGGTTGCAGGTATTGAGTGCCAGAAATGTCATGGTCCAATTCAGACTATGGAAGAGGTATACCAGTATTCTCCTCTTACTATGAAATGGTGTATCGATTGTCACAAACAGACAGAGGTTAATCATAAAGACAATCCTTATTATGACAGACTGATTGCAGCTCATGATAAGTTGAAAAAAGGTGAAAAAGTTACAGCTGCTGTTTTAGGCGGACTGGAGTGTGCGAAATGCCACTATTAATTAAGAATAAATTTTAAGATAACATACGTATACAGTTATATAGCTTAAATGGAAAGCAATAAAAAATACTGGAAAGGTTTAGAAGAACTGCAGAATACGAAAGATTTTGTTGAAAGCAGCAAAAACGAGTTCGCTGAACCAATTCCGATGGATGAAGTTCTGAAAGAGGCAGGTTTAAGGACCGTAACCCCTCGACGCGACTTTTTAAAGGCGCTTGGTTTTGGTTTAGGAGCAGTAACCCTGGCTGCTTGTCAGAAAACTCCTGTTCATAAATCAATTCCTTACCTGATTAAACCTGAGGAAATTATTCCGGGTATTCCTAATTATTATACTTCAACTTATAACGGTCATAGTATTTTAGTTAAAACCCGTGAGGGGCGTCCGATTAAGATCGAAGGAAATCCTAATTGTCTTATCAGTAAAGGAAGTATGAATGCAAAGGGTCAGGCTGCGGTTCTTGATCTTTATGATGCTTCCAAACTGAAATCACCGGTCCTGAACGATTCAGAAGTTAGCTGGGATAAAGTTGACGAATTTGTAAAGGCAGAATTACAGAAGGTTAAAACCGGAGGGAAGGGTATCCGTATCGTATCTTCTACCATTAATAGTCCTTCTGCAAAAGCAGCAATTGCTGATTTCGCCACGCAATATCCATCTGCTAAACTGGTACAGGTTGATGCAGTTTCTTATACCGGTATAATTAAGGCTAACGAGAACAGTTTCGGTAAAGCGGTACTTCCAAGATATCGTTTTGACAGAGCTGACCTGATCGTAAGTTTTGGAGCAGATTTTCTGGGCACCTGGATTTCACCTCTTGAATTCAGCCGTCAGTATGTTTCTAAAAGAAATAATGCTGCATTGGAAAGCAAGAAGATGTCACGTCATATTCAGTTTGAAGCCGGAATGAGTGTTACCGGAACAAATGCTGATACCCGTATTCCTTTGAAACCATCTGAAGAAGGTATTGCATTGCTAAACCTATACACAGCATTAGGTGGGATTGTAACAGGTAATAAGCCTCTTGCAAATAATCCGAATGCAGACAAAGTGATTTCAATTGTTGCAAAAGAACTTCTTACTGCTAAAGGACGTTCATTGGTTGTAAGTGGTTCTAATGATGTTTCTGTGCAGATACTGGTCAATGCTATTAACTCCTTAATCGGAAGTTATGGTACTACCATTGATTTGGATAATCCTTCTTACCAGTATCAGGGAAATGATGCAGAGTTTGTTTCATTGATCAATGAAATGAATCGTGGTGAAGTGGATGCGGTATTCTTCCTGAATACCAATCCGGCTTATGAGTATGCTGATTCAAAAGCATTCACAGATGCATTGTCAAAAGTGAAACTTCGTGTTTCTTTTGCTGACCGTAAGGATGAAACTGCTTCATTATGTCAGGTTATTGCTCCTAATCTTCATTTCCTGGAGTCGTGGGGAGATTCAAATCCTGTAGAAGGTTATTATACCATTGCTCAGCCAACCATTAATCCTGTTTATAACTCACGTAGTGCTGAACAGGGATTACTGATCTGGTCTGAGAGCCCGGTTACTGATTACTATCAGTATGTTCAGGCTGTATGGGCTAAATCAATTTTACCTCAGGCTGGTATGACCTGGAAAGAATTGCTTCAGAAAGGTTCAGTTACCTTACCTGAGCGCTCAGCCGGCTCATATACTTTTTCACGTGAATTAAATTCAGTTGTACAAACTATACTTGCTGAAAGCAATAGCATTGCAAAGGCGGGAGAAAATGCTGTAGAACTTCATATTTATCAGAATGTAGCTATTGGCGATGGTAAGGTTGCAAACAACCCGTGGTTACAGGAATTACCGGATCCGGTTTCAAAAGTAACATGGGATAATTATGCTGCTATTAGTCCGAAATACGCTGAAAAACTAGGAATTTCCGAGAGGGATATGGTTGAGATCAAAACTGATAAGTACAATGTTACTTTACCGGTATTACTTCAGCCGGGTCAGGCATTCGGAACTGTATCAGTTGCTCTGGGATATGGAAGAACCAAGGCAGGTAAGGCCGGTTCTGAAGTAGGTAAAAATGCTTATCCATTCCTTCGTCTGGTTAACGCTACTTTACAAAATGTATCAGCGGCCAGTATCAGCAAGACATCAGGTACTTATGAACTTGCTCAAACTCAGACCCACCACACCATTGAGGGTAGAAATATTGTTCGTGAGACTACTCTTAAGAATTATCTGAAAGATCCGAATTCAGGAACAGGACATGCCCATGTTAATAAGTATGATCTGTGGAATGAATATGACAGACCGGGTCATAATTGGGTTATGGCTATTGATTTGAATGCATGTACCGGTTGTGGTGCTTGTGTGGTAGCTTGTAACGCAGAAAATAACGTTCCTGTAGTGGGCCGTGACGAGGTTCGCCGTCGTCGTGAAATGCACTGGATCAGAATTGATCGCTATTATTCAATTAATGATAAAGGTGGATCTGTAACCAAAGAAAAAGAGATCGAAAAGCTCGAGAATCTGGATAATGTGTCTGTTATACATCAGCCAATGATGTGTCAGCACTGTGACCATGCTCCTTGTGAGACCGTTTGTCCGGTATTAGCAACCGTTCACTCATCAGAAGGTTTAAACCAGATGGCTTACAACCGTTGTATTGGTACAAGATATTGTGCGAACAACTGTCCTTACAAAGTACGTCGTTTCAACTGGTTTAACTACTGGAATGATTCCCGTTTCGATAATTACCTGAATAACGAGTTTACTCAGCTGGTTCTTAACCCTGATGTTACAACCCGTTCAAGAGGGGTAATGGAAAAATGTTCAATGTGTGTGCAGCGTATTCAGGCCGGTAAATTGCAGGCTAAATTAGAGAAGCGCACTTTGAAAGACGGTGATGTTAAAGTTGCCTGTCAGCAAACTTGTCCAACAAATGCTATCATCTTTGGTGATGCAAATGATCCTGAATCAGTAGTGTCTAAAGCATTAAAGAGCGAGCGTACATTCTATGTTCTGGAAGAGATCAACGTAAAGCCAGGTGTTGGATATCAAACAAAAGTTAGAAATACTGTAGAGGTTTAATACAAGCAATTTAATAAACATATGTCATCTCATCACGAGTCTATACTTAGAGAACCCTTAGTAACCGGTGAAAATATTACCTACTCCAGGGTCACCAAAGAAATATTGGTTCCTGTAGAAAATAAACCGAATAAAGCCTGGTGGATAGGCTTCATTGTATCTGCACTTGGTGCAGGGCTTTGGGTATTTGCTGTTAGCTGGACCTTCTGGTTCGGTATCGGTGAATGGGGATTAAATAAAACAGTTGGCTGGGCATGGGATATTACCGGTTTCGTATGGTGGGTAGGTATTGGTCACGCCGGTACGCTTATTTCGGCAGTATTATTACTGTTCAGACAAAACTGGAGAAATTCCATTAACCGTTCGGCAGAGGCAATGACCATTTTCGCCGTTATCTGTGCCGCTACTTATATCATTTCCCACATGGGTCGTCCCTGGTTATTTGCATGGGCACTTCCTCTTCCTAACCAGTTTGGTTCCTTATGGGTTAACTTTAATTCGCCGCTGGTTTGGGACGTATTTGCGATCTCAACTTATTTCTCGGTTTCTTTGGTATTCTGGTATACAGGTTTACTTCCTGATATAGCTACCATCCGCGACCGCGCAAAAGGTACCCGCCGCCGTGTTTATTCTATTTTGTCTTTCGGATGGAATGGTTCAGTTAAAACCTGGCAGCGTTTTGAACTGGTATCCCTGATTTTGGCAGGTGTGTCTACTCCGCTGGTACTTTCTGTACATACAATCGTATCCATGGACTTTGCAACCTCGGTTATACCGGGATGGCATACTACGATTTTCCCTCCATACTTTGTTGCCGGTGCGATCTTCTCAGGATTTGCGATGGTTCAGACTTTATTGCTGGTTACACGTAAAGTAATGAACTTCGAAAATTATATCACGATGTTCCACATCGAATCGATGAACAAGATCATCATTTTAACCGGTTCTATTGTGGGTGTAGCTTATCTGACTGAGTTATTCATTGCATGGTATTCAGGAGTTGAGTATGAGCAATATGCCTTCTTAAACAGGGTGAGTGGTCCGTATGCCTGGGCTTACTGGATCATGATGACCTGTAACGTGATCTCTCCTCAGTTATTCTGGTTCAAGAAGATCCGTACCAGTATTGCTATTTCATGGATATTATCTATTGTGGTAAACATCGGTATGTGGTTTGAGCGTTTCGTAATTATCGTTACCTCCCTGCACCGCGATTATCTTACTTCAAGCTGGGTTATGTTCTATCCTACCTGGGTGGATGTAGCTGTATTCATCGGATCTATAGGTTTATTCTTTACTCTGTTCCTTCTTTTCTTACGATTCTTACCTGCTATTGCGATGGCAGAGGTTAAGTTGTTGCTTAAGAGTTCAAGTGATCAGTCCAAGCAGAAGCTGATCCGTGAGAAGGCAGTAGATCCAGTTCATGCTGAATATTATCTGGAATCTCTTGATAAATATGACAGTGTATCACCTAAAGTTGCTGAATTCCAAAAAGTTTAAAGATGAGTAATATAAAATATATTTTAGGCCATTTTGAAGATCCGGATGATCTGATGCATGGAATAGATAAGCTTCAGGAGAATAAAGTAGATATTTATGATGTCTATACTCCTATGCCTATTCACGGTATTGAAGATAAATTAGGTATCAAACGTTCCCGTTTGGGTAAAGTAGCTTTTTGGTTCGGTTTAACCGGTACAATTACAGCTATTTCTATGATTACCTATATGCTGGTTATAGACTGGCCAATGAATATCGGTGGAAAGCCTCATTTTGCATTTCCTGATTTTATTCCGATCATGTTCGAATTAACAGTTCTTTTTTCTGCCTTTGGTATGGTGGGAACTTATTTCTTTGTGAATCATTTAGCTCCGGGACGTGCGCCGCGAGTGATGGATCTGAGAGCTACCAACGACAGATTTGTTATTGCTATTGATGCAAAGACAAATACTGCACATGATCAAATTGACAACATTTTAAAAGAAGCCGGTGCTGTTGAAGTAAAGCACAACGAAAGGAAATATGTTAGTTATGAATAAGCTCCTAATAATTTGTACCGTTTTCTTAACTGTTGCAGCTGCCTCAGTTATTTCATCCTGTTCAAATAACAGAAGTACCGGGTTAGAGTTTGCCCGTAATATGTATGATCCGATTGCTTATAATCCGGATCAGCCAAATAAAAACTTTAAAGACGGTAAAACCGCCCAAACACCTCCTGCCGGAACTATTCCAGTTGGATTTGATAAAATTGATGCTTATCCGAATACTCCTGAAGGATATCAGGCTGCGGGTACATCTTTAAGTAATCCTCTTCCGGTAAGTGTTAAGACACTTGAAGAAGGCAAATCACTTTATTTATCGAGATGTTCTCATTGTCACGGACTTGAGGGCAAGGGAGATGGTTCAATAGTAAAACTGGGTAAGTTCCCTGCACCTCCGTCTTATGGAACAGGTAATTCATCAAGAGGTGGATTAATGAAAGATCTTACTGATGGTAAGATTTACCATACAATAACATATGGTGTTAACTTAATGGGGCCGCACAGCTCTCAACTATCTCCAGCTCAAAGGTGGAAAGTTGTTATGTACGTTCACGAATTACAAAAATTACAATAGTCAATTGCTAAAACCAGATGGGAAATCATAATCATACTCATAATTTCACTGAACAATTCGAATTTTCGGGAAAATTAAAAACCTGGACATTAATAGCAATAGTCGTTGGTATTCTTGCTATAGCCTTTGGTTTACTTACAGGTCAGCAGGAGCGTACATACGCCAATCTGCTTTTGATGGCTTATTATTTTACCTGTGTATGTGCGGCGGCTTTATTCTTCGTAGCACTGCAATATGTGGCACAGGCAGGATGGGCAATAGGTCTTATCAGAATACCTCAGGCCATGTCAAAGGTATTGCCAATTGCGTCTTTAGTCTTAATTATTGTTTCTGCCGCAGGTTTATTAACTCATAACTTATATCACCACTGGAATGCGGAAGGTTTAACAGATCCGGCAAGTCAGCACTATGATAAACTTATAGCGGGTAAAGCAAGTTATTTGAATGTTCCTTTCTTTTTAACCAGATTAGTGGTATTTTTAGGGGCCTATTCATACTTTGCATGGCTATTTGCAAAATATGCTGAGCGTGAAGAGATGGAGGGTGGACTGGTATTTTACGATAAGAGCTTTAAATGGTCGGCAGTATTTCTGATTATTTTTGGATTTACCACCCCATTATGGGCGTTTGATTCGATCATGTCGCTTGAGGCACATTGGTTTTCTACTATGTTCGGCTGGTATAATTTTGCCGCAATGTGGGTAAGCGGAATCTGTGTAATAACCCTGATTGTTATCCTTATGAAAAAGTCCGGATATCTGTCATGGGTAAATGAAAATCACCTGCATGATTTAGGAAAATTTATTTTCGCTTTCTCTATCTTCTGGGCATATGTTTGGTTTTCTCAGTTCTTATTAATTTATTATGCAAATATGCCTGAGGAAACCGTTTATTTCTATAAGCGTTGGGAGCCAGAATATTTACCATGGTTTTGGTTGAATATCATTATTAACTTTGCTGCACCATTGCTTATTTTGATGACAAGGGATTCAAAGCGTCAGATGAATGCAATGCTTGTGGTTTGTATCCTTCTTCTTTGTGGACACTGGCTTGATTATTATATGATGATTATGCCAGGAACTGTTGAATCACACAGAGGGTTTGGAATTATTGAAATAGGAATAGCAGCAGGTTTTGTTGGGTTATTTACTTACTTAACACTTAATCAGCTAAGTAAAAGATCTTTGGTGTCTAAAAATCATCCATTCCTGGAAGAAAGTATTAACCACCAGATTTAATCACAGTTCTTAATAGCAAAAAGAAAATACTACGAATAAAATGAGGTTAAGAGAAATTTTTAATATCAGAACTGTAGCTGTACTGCTTACTATATGTACGCTGACTGCACAGTCGGGTGAATTGTTCGCACAGTCGCAGGATTCTACAGTTAGCTCTACAACAGCTGTAATTGATACAGCAATTAAAGCATCCGAGGCCCTTTCCCCATCGTCTTCACCCCTGATCAGTACTGCTGTTGATACTGTAGAGTATTACAAGAACAAGCAGCCGGTTTTGGAAGTGAAAACAGATTTTACTGCAGCATACAAATCAGGCACTTATTACCTGCTGATGTTTATCCTGGTTTGCATATTTATTGCAATCATCGGTAAAATATTAAAGGTATATGATCTAAGTAAAGAAATGCAGGGCAAGAAAGTTGGCTCTGACGGAAGAAGAATTCATGGGGTTCTTTTTGGAATCCTCCTGCTTGTTGGGCTTTACGGACTTTACTGGTCTTATACAGTTCAGGGGACTATGAGTATGCATGAATCAGCTTCGGTTCACGGACTGGATATTGATTTCATGTTTAAAGTTACATTGATCCTGACAACTATTGTCTTTATTCTTACCCATATTGCACTATTTGGATTTACATTTAAATACAGAGGTTCTGAGAATAGAAAAGCTTACTTCTATCCACACAATAATGCGTTAGAGAGGGTTTGGACAATTGTTCCTGCAGTTGCCCTGACAATTCTGGTTTTGCTTGGATTCTTTACCTGGAGAGGTATTACTAATGTTTCTCCTGAGGATCAGAAGAAAGCGATCAGTGTGGAAGTTACTGCAGAACAGTTTAAATGGACTTTGCGCTATGCCGGTTCAGATAATCAGATTGGTAAGCGTAACTATAAATTAACCACTCCTACAAATGGCTTAGGAATCGATTTCAAAGATCAGAAAAGCTGGGATGATAAGCTGGTTAGTGAAATAGTGATTCCGGTTAACAGGCCTGTGAGGTTTACCATTAATTCGAAAGATGTATTGCATAGTTTCTATCTTCCTGATTTTAGGGTTCAGATGAATGCTGTTCCCGGTATGCCAACCTATTTTCAGTTTACTCCGCGTTTAACAACAACGCAGGTCAGGGAAGAACGTAAGAATCCTGAATATGATTACGTACTTCTTTGTGCTAAGATTTGTGGAGCAGGACATTACAATATGCAGGTTAAGGTTACTGTAGTGTCGGAAGCAGAATATACTGCCTGGTTAGCTAAACAACCTCTTTACTACAATGATGATGTAAAGAGAGAGCTTCAGCTTGCAGATAATAGCCAGACCGGAGAGAATAATACTATTGCTTTAAATTCTAATACTATCATAAAATAATTATGGCAAGCACTGCATTACACGATACAGCCGTACTTCACCACGACGATCACGGTCATGATCACGGACATCATAAAGAAACGTTTTTAACTAAATATATCTTTAGTCAGGATCATAAAATGATCGCAAAGCAATTCCTGATCACCGGTATTATTATGGCTGTTGTTGCTATGATACTATCTATTCTGTTCAGGTTACAATTAGCCTGGCCTGATAAAAGTTTTCCGTTATTAGAAACTTTTTTAGGACCAAAATGGGCTGAAGGTGGTCGGATAAAGCCTGATTTTTATCTTGCTATCGTAACGATACATGGTACAATGATGGTATTCTTTGTACTGACAGCAGGTCTAAGCGGTACTTTCAGTAACCTCCTTATTCCTTTACAATTAGGTGCAAGGGATATGGCATCGCCATTCCTGAATATGATTTCATACTGGTTGTTCTTTACTGCCTGTGTGATCATGATGGGATCATTCTTTGTAGAGAGCGGACCTGCAAGTTCGGGTTGGACGGTTTATCCTCCCTTGTCTGCCTTACCTAAAGCAATCAGTGGTTCGGGGACAGGTATGACGCTCTGGCTGATCAGTATGGTATTATTCGTTGCATCTTCTTTGATCGGTGCTTTGAATTATATCTCTACAATTCTGAACATGCGTACCAATGGAATGGATATGTGGAAAATGCCTTTAACAATCTGGGCATTCTTCTTAACTGCTATCGTGGGTGTATTATCATTTCCTGTACTGGTTTCAGCTGTTGTACTTCTGATTTTCGACCGTAGTTTCGGTACCAGTTTCTACCTGTCAGATATTGTGGTTGCCGGACAGATTCTTCCTAATCAGGGAGGTAGCCCGGTACTATGGCAACACTTATTCTGGTTCCTTGGTCACCCGGAAGTTTATATTGTGATTATGCCTGCATTAGGTATAACCTCTGAAGTTATTGCTACTAATTCAAGAAAGCCAATTTTTGGTTATCATGCAATGGTTTACTCTTTAATTGGTATTACTGTATTATCATTTATCGTATGGGGACACCATATGTTTGTGACCGGTATGAACCCTTTCCTTGGGGGAGTATTTATGATCACTACTCTGATTATTGCAGTACCTTCTGCGGTTAAGACCTTTAATTATCTGGCAACAATCTGGCGCGGTAATCTTCGTTTTACTCCTGCTATGTTGTTTGCAATCGGTTTGGTTTCTTTCTTTATTTCAGGTGGTCTTACCGGTTTGTTCCTTGGTAATGCTGCACTGGATATCAATTTACATGATACCTATTTTGTTGTTGCCCACTTCCACCTTGTAATGGGTTGTGCGGCAATCTTTGGTATGTTATGTGGTGTATATCACTGGTATCCGAAAATGTTTGGCCGTATGATGGATGAGCGTTTAGGTTATCTTCATTTCTGGTTAACATTTATTGGTGCTTACCTTGTATTTTTCCCAATGCACTTTATGGGTATTGACGGTGTGCCACGTCGTTACTATGCATTTACGGAGTTTGCATTTATGCAGGAATGGCTAACTGTGAACGTATTCGTAACATGGGCGGCAATTATCTCTGCACTTGCCCAGGTTGCATTTCTTTGGAATTTCTTTTATTCTATTTTCTATGGAAAGAAAGCTCCTCAGAATCCATGGAATTCGAACACTTTGGAATGGACTGCACCTGTTAAGCATATCCACGGTAACTGGCCTGGAGAGATTCCTTCAGTTTATCGTTGGCCATATGATTACAGTAAGCCGGGCCATCATACAGACTTTATTCCTCAGACAACTCCGTTCTCTGAGACAATGAGCTCAAATCTTCATCATGATTTTGAAGACAATCCTGAGGCTGTGCGGATTCAGGAAGAATGGGAAAGAGCTAATCCATCCCAGGCGAGAGCTTCAGAGCATGTTTAATTAAAATATAAATAGCAGGCAGGCAGTATTAAAAGTACTGCCTGCCTGATTAATAGAGGTGCCTGATCTCTAAAGCTTTACTTCATGTTTCTGAGAATATTCTGAATACCCTGAGTAATCGATTTTTCTCTTTAAATATTCTGAAAGCAATAGATTGAAGGGTGCAGTTTAAGTTTAGAAATCCTGTAGTTTTAATACGATATTGCCATCCTTATTTTGTTTGAGGAATTGTTAGTGTAATATCATTTATCGCTTGATTAACAAGATATAAGGTGCCGGGATGCTTCATTAGGTATTTTTCGGTGTAGTTTTGTACTTCAACTTAAAATGTTTTACCTGAGCTAAAGAGTGAACTAAATGCTTTTACCCTTAAAATAGTTAAGCATTTATTGATATAGAATAAAAGGTGAGGAATTTCATATCCGACTTCAATAAATTAATCAAGTTAAGACTAACCCTTACTGTAGTTTTTTCAGCTTCCATCTGTTTTTTAATGGGTAGTAAAATTCAGGGTGATATTAACTGGATTAACTGGGTGGTGCTTACAGTGGGAGGATTCCTGGTAACCGGAGCTGCTAATGGTTTTAATGAAATCATAGAGAAGGATCTTGATAAGTTAATGAGACGTACGATGGACAGGCCAATACCATCCGGTAAGATGACAACAGGCCAAGCACTTGTTCTTAGTCTGATTATGGGTATTTCAGGTACTATGCTTTTAGTGAGACTTAATTTTCCAACCGGTGTTCTGGCTGTTTTTTCTATATTTCTTTATGCCTTTGTTTACACGCCAATGAAGAGGAAATCTCCTATTGCAGTCTTTATAGGTGCTTTTCCCGGAGCTTTACCACCCCTGATTGGTTATTTTGCGGCTTTCGATGAGCCAAGGATCTCCTGGATTCCAATAATTTTATTTTTGATTCAATTTGTATGGCAATTTCCTCATTTCTGGGCAATTGCCTGGGTATTGGATGAAGATTATAAACGTGCGGGTTTTCGTTTATTGCCAACAACTTTTCAAGATAAAACGAGTGCAGTGATTACATTTGTCTCAACTATTATTTTAATACCGGTGAGTTTGATGCCTACCTTTCTGCTGAATCCTTCGGGGCAAGTATTTGGAGGCACCATATACATAATTGTTGCTTTAGGGTTGGGTTTTTATTTTGCCCTTCAGGCATATAAATTACTTAAATTACAGGATGTACCATCAGCAAAGCGCTTAATGTATGCCTCATTCTTCTATCTTCCGGTATTACAGCTCACACTATTGTTTGATTTTATTGCATAATAACAGCTATGGAAACAGAAAACATTATTACTGAAGACAAGCAGAATTTAAAAGCAAAAAAGTTTTTAATGTGGCTTTTTATCATTTCGTCATTTATGATGTTTGCGGCACTGACAAGTGGTTTCATCGTTTATACTGAAGGAAATGTTGAGCGTGGAATTAAGGTGTTACTTCCAAAGGCATTTATGTATAGCACGGTGATTATACTTATAAGTAGTATTACCGTCCATCTTGCTCAGGATTCTGCCAGAAAACTACAATTTGATAAGCAGAAGCTTTATATACTTGTAACAATATTGCTGGCTGCGGGATTCTTTTACAGTCAGATCACTGCCTGGAAAGTCCTGTATGAATCAGGTGCATATTTTGTGAATTTTAATGCCTCTCAGTCATTTATTTACGTATTTACCGGTGCTCATTTATTGCATATTTTAATGGGTGTATTTTTCCTGATTTATGCGTTTATAGGTAAACTGAGACATATTTCTCAACCCCGTAATCTGTTCAGAATGGAAGTTGCATCCATTTTTTGGCATTTTATAGATATCCTATGGATTTATCTATATGTTTTCTTACTTTTGAATCAATAATAAATCATAATACTGTCATTTAAATGAGTACTACTGTATCAAAACTTGATGAAATAAAAACTGACGCCTGGAGTGGCGGCAAGTCACCTTTTGCTGTAGAATATGGAAAGATCATGATGTGGTTTTTCTTACTGTCTGATGCATTCACATTCTCTGCATTCCTGATTTACTACGGAGCCCAACGTTTCAGTAAAATAAGCTGGCCTGATCCGGATGTAGTATTCCAGTCAATTCCCGGAGTTGCAGATCATGGCTATCCTCTTGTTTTTGTGGGTATCATGACGTTTATTCTGATTATGAGCTCTGTAACCATGGTTCTTGCTGTTGAGGCTGGCCATCGTAATTCTAAAAAGGAAGTGGTATGGTGGATGATTGCCACAATTATAGGAGGATTGATGTTCCTTAGCTGTCAGGCACTTGAATGGTCTCACCTCAACCATGAAGGATACTGGTGGGGAAGCTTTCCTGCTTCATATGCCGGTGTTGATACTATTGGGGCCTTACAATTTTCAAATCTTTTCTTTACTATTACAGGCTTTCATGGCTTCCACGTGTTTACGGGTGTCCTGATTAACATAATCATATTGTTAATGGTCCTTAATAATGTTTTCCAGAAAAGCGGAAGTTATCTTATGGTTGAAAAGGTTGGTCTTTACTGGCACTTCGTTGACCTTGTATGGGTATTCGTTTTCACATTTTTCTATTTAGTTTAATATTCTGATAATCTTATAAAATGTCAGCAGAACACACACATGAAGAGCATGCTCATGAGCATGAAGGTATGACCAAATCAAAGATCTGGAAGGTTTTCTTTTACCTTTTAGGGATTACAGCTGTAGAATTTTTCATAGCCCTTTACATGATCCCGAAAGGATTAATAGGACATGGAATCGGTAATGTATTTTACATCGTTTTAACGCTTGTTAAAGCTTATTATATCGTTGCATATTTTATGCACCTGAAGTTTGAAAAATATGCGTTTAAAGCAGGTATACTCTTATCCCTGATTCTTATCGTTTATTTCGTTATTTTAATGTTAACAGAGGGAGCTTACCAGTTCCTGCATGTAAATTAATGAGTTCAACCTCATTCAACTTTAAAAAGTTCCTGGTACTAATAATATTACTTGCAGTACCTGGAACTTTATATTACCTCTTAAAAGAAAAAGGCCAGAATCGTTACCGGCCTCTTCCAATTTTCGGGGAAAAGAAAGTTGCAAATACCTTTCATACCCGCTTCGGTAAAAAGATCCCAGATACCATTTATCATGTAATAAGAGATTTCAAAGCTCTTAACCAACAGAGTGATTCAATAAAGTTTCCTGCGGATAGCAATCAGATTACAGTTTTTAATTTCTTTTATACTCGTTGCCCCTCGTCCTGTACAGCAATGAATAAGGAAATGGAAAAGGTAGCCAAACAGTATGCCAATAACAGATTAATGAGGTTTATTACAATTAGTGTTGATCCGGAATATGACACTCCTGAAATA
>JBAZHY010000009.1:0-17243 GCA_041652175.1 Pedobacter sp. | reverse complement strand
CATTTTGGGTTTTACCCGGGGTATCATTATAAGCGTAATAATTGCAAAGTTGATTTGCAGAAAGAATTTTATAAACACTCTGACATCCTACACAGCAGAAATTTTTATCTTCAAAATGATACTGATCTGTATCACAGTCATTACCGCAGTGATAACATAAGGTCAACGCTTCGGGTTCGGCTTGGATATGTTGGTTATTCATGTTTCCAAAAATGAGAGCTTAGCCAGTTTGTTGAAATGACTGTTGTTATTAAATCCTGTGATCCATGTCACTAAATCGTCAGAAAATACCCCTATCCATTATGCTATCATTCTCTTTCTAAATTTAAATAATTCTATCCAGATTACACCAGCAAATGCGGCAATTAAACAATAAAATAATTTCTCTAGTGACAGCGGTACAAACTGAAATATGGTTTGAAAAGGTGTATAATATATAGATAGTAATAAAATTAAAACAGATACGCCAAGTATTAGTGGAATCAATCTGTTTTTATAGCTTATAGTTTGGAGAATTGAATAGTAAAAAGACCGGTTGCTCAGTGTCAGGAATACATTGCTTAATATCAATGTGGTATAAATGATGGTTCTGACTTCTTCAATACTATGATTGTTTTCCATGTAATAATAGCCCATCCACAAACAGCTTATTGTGATTGCCAAACCCTGAATAATACTAAGTGACAGTTCATTTAGGGAAAAGAAAGTGCTGCTTAATTTTCTTGGGGGCTTATTCATGGAATTGGCTTCAATAGGCTCATTTTCAAAAATGATGGAGCATGTTGGACCCATAATCAGTTCCAGAAAAATAACATGTACAGGAGAAAAAATATTGGTGTATTTCCAGAATAACATTAAAGGGACTGTAACAATCAAAATAATTGGTATATGTATCGATATAATATATTGTATTGCTTTTTTCAGATTTTCATAAATCCGTCGGCCTATGGCTATAGCTTCAACCATGTGCGCGAGATCGTCGTCTGTCAGGATAAGGGATGATGCTTGTCTGGCAACTTCTGAACCCCGCTTCCCCATTGCAATTCCAATATGAGAAGATTTGAGTGCAAGACTGTCGTTTACTCCATCACCGGTCATAGCAACTACATGTCCCTTTTGTTTTAGGATATTGATAATCCTGAGTTTCGCTTCAGGAAACATTCTTGTAAAAATATTGACATCATCTGCCGCCTTTAATAAATCCTCATCACTCATATGAATGAGCTGTTCCCCATCAAGATATTTCTCTCCTGTTCTGAAGCCACATTGTTTGGCAATTGCTGAAGTTGTGAGGGCATTGTCGCCGGTGATGATTTTTACAGATATACCGGCATCATAAAATTTTTTAAAAACTTGTTCGATGTTGTGTTTCGGAGGGTCATAGAATGCCAGTAAGCCCAAAAATACAAATGAAAAATCCTGTTGTTTTTCAGGGAATACCTTGCTGTCAGATTCTGTTTTTGCAACGGCAAGTACACGGTAGCCATTCCCTGCAAATTCCTGAATTTTTTGATAAATAAGTTCCCGATCGTCCACACTTACTTCAGAAACAGCAAGAATGGCCTCTGCTGCTCCCTTGGCTGCAATAATTCTTTTTCCTTCGCTGTTCTCAAAAATATGCGTCATCATAGGCGGTTTTCCGCCAAGAGGATATTCATGGATCATTTTGAACTCAGTTCTCTCATCCACGGAGGCTTGTCTTTGGTAGGTTCTGTGCAGTGCAATCTCCATCGGATCAAAAGGCACAGGTTCACTTGACCACATTCCATAATATGTAACTTCGTCAATATCTGTTTGATCCTTTATATCCTGAGCTACGAATGACTGCCTGTTTTTCAGATTAAAAATAGATGCTAGCTCCATTTTGTTTTCGGTAATCGTACCGGTCTTATCAATACATATCACAGTTGCTGCACCAAGTGTTTCTACTGTATTTAAATCCCTTACTAAAATGCTTGTCTTTGTTAGTTTCCATGCTCCAAGCGCCATAAACGTGGTAAAGGCCACCGGGATTTCCTCGGGAAGAATAGACATAGCCAGAGTAAGTGCACTCAATAAACTGTTCAGAAATTCATGGGTCTGATAATAATTAATCCCTAAAACCAGCAGGAAACATATCAGTCCCACCAAAGTCATTTTCTTGACAAAGCTGAGAATTTGCAGATATAAAGGAGCTTTTTCTGTTTTTATATCCCTGGCAATTGCTGCAAGTTTAGAAACCCTGCTTTCTGAACCTGCAGCCGTTACCCGGTAAACAGAGAGCCCCGAAACAGCAAGAGTTCCCTGAAAAACAATATTTTGTCCGTCCTGCGGACTTTTGCTGACTGAAAAGGATTCCCCGGTCAGGGCAGATTCGTTCACTGCAAAATCATTGCTATGAATAATAATTCCATCTGCTGCTAGGAGTGAACCTTCTTCAGAGATCAGGAGGTCACCCTCAACAATATCTTCAGCATTAATTTCCATGATTTCATTATCACGAATAACTTTTGTTTTTGAAGCAGTCAAAACTTCAAGCAGTGAAAGTGCTTTACGACTTCTATAGGTCTGAAAGAAGGATATGGCAGATACCAGTATGACTGCTGATAATAAAAATATAGCTTCAGATATCTCACCCAGCAGGAAATAGACTATTGAAGAAACTATAAGCAGAATAAATATAGGTTCCAGTACTGTTTCCTTTATAATAATGAGAATTTCACTTTGCTGAGCAACTGATTTCTCTCTTTTACTTTTTCGTAATTCGGCCTCGCTGCTGCTCAAACCGGTAAAGGAAAATGGATTCGCTGACACCTGAAAATAATTAATTGCTTAGTTCCAATGCTTGTAAAATAATAAATTTCATTTAATATAATGCTTTAAACATTGCCCTTCTTTGATTTAAACTGAGGATCCAATATCATTTAAAATGAAGGGATGTAAAATTATTGAGATCATGATATTATCTGATACAGATCATATTCCTCTGTTTTCAAAATCGTAACTTCGATTTTCAAAATAATGAGTAAATTAAAATTATTTGAACCATACTCTAAGAATACTCTTAATACTCTGTTTATATGAAAAAGATCCTGGTTACTACTGATTTTTCGGCAAATTCCAAAGCCGGTATTCGATTCGCAGTTCAAATGTCTGAACAGGAAAGTTGTGAATTAACTTTTTTTCATTCCTGCCATATCGTTCAGCAGAAAGCAGGTGAACAAAAATCATTTAGCAGTTATGAAAAGAGTGAGATGCTTAAATTCAGGAACAAACTTGAAAGCTTTGTGAATTCTGTCTATAAATCTATGAGTATTGTGCCCCCAAAAAATCATTATGCAATTAGTAGTTCCTTTATGACGGACAGTAATATTATGAAATATGCCGAAGATCATAAGTTTGACTTTATATGTATCAGCAGAAGTGGAAGCGGTAAAGCAAAGAAGCTTTTTGGTACAAATACATCGAATCTGATTATGCATTCCAAAGTATCGGTAATTGCTGTACCATCCAACTATAGAAGAAAAAAAATCAGTTCAGTTTTATATGCTTCTGATCTATCCAATCTGAAAGCCGAAATAAAAACCGTTCTTGATTTTTCAAAACCACTCAAGGCCCGTGCCGAATTACTGCATTTTAATTACCCTTCTGATTTTCAAAATAATACCAAAGTTATAAAAGAATCCCTTGCGGCTTATTCAAAAGAGCATATTACCTACAGATTGGAAAATATTGATATTTCGATGAATCTGGTTACGAATATGCAGAGGGCAATCCGCAGAATTAAACCATCGGTTCTGGTTATGTTTACCAATCAGGAGCAGGGTTTTTTTGAAAAATTATTCCTTTCAAGCAGTACCGCAGATTATTCGATGGAGAGTTCAGTGCCTCTGCTGGTCTTCAGGAAGTAATAAGGAAACAGACTTATACTTGTTTTAGTATTGATGAACAGAGGTTTTTATTGTTCAGACTATAATTTTTTTATAATTTGTTCAGAATAAGTTCTCATTAAGGATGAAAAGACCTCTGCATATCATTTGTATTCTGGCTGGTTTAAGCCTTTTGTTTTTTAGTTTCAGAGGCTACTTTTATGTGCAGAATGACTGGCCTGAATATTTGGGTGGTGCTGACAGGAACCATTACTCACCTTTGAGTCAGATCAACCTTTTAAACGTAACAAAGCTGGAACCTGTATGGGAGTACCATTCCGGCGATTCTGGTCAGGTTCAATGTAATCCGATTATTATTGGTAACAGATTATTTGGAGTAACTGCCTCAAATAAATTATTTTCTGTTGATGCTTCCAGCGGTAGGGAATTATGGAGGTTCAGCCCTGAAAGTACCGGTCCTTCTAATGTGAACAGAGGGGTAGCTTTCTGGTCGGGGAAAACAGAACAGCGTATTTTGTATGCATTTCAGACCTGGCTTTATGCCATTAATCCAAATACAGGTAAACCTGTTTTAAGCTTTGGAGAGAATGGAAGGGTTAGTTTGAAAAGTGGACTCGGAGAATCTTCTGCTAATAAATTTGTTTCTTCAACTACTCCCGGAACTATTTTTGAAGATCTGATTATTATGCCTTTACGGCTTGGTGAAGGTACAGGTTCAGCACCCGGATTTATTCAGGCGTTTAATGTCCGTACAGGAAAACTGGTCTGGGTATTTAAAACGATACCTCATCCGGGCGAAAGAGGTTATGATACATGGTCTGCAATGGCTTATAAAAATCCTGCAATCGGGGCGGCAAACAACTGGGCAGGAATGGCAGTAGATAGAAAAAGAGGTATTATATACATTCCGACGGGTTCAGCTTCATTTGATTTTTATGGAGGGAACCGTAAAGGTGAAAATTTATATGCCAATTCCTTAATCGCACTCAATGCCCGGACAGGGGCTTATATCTGGCATTTTCAAATGGTACATCATGATATATGGGATAGGGATCTTCCCGCAGCTCCCAACCTGCTGACAGTTAAAAGGGATGGAAAGATGATAGATGCGGTAGCACAGGTTACTAAATCGGGACATGTTTTTGTTTTTGATCGTGTGAATGGAAAACCTTTATTCCCGATTGATGAAGTTCCTTTCCCAAAATCTAATCTTCCCGGTGAGGAAGCCTGGCCAACACAGCCGGTGCCCAGATTGCCCAAACCCTTTGCAAGACAATCTATTACAGAAGATGAGATATCCCATTTTTCAGAAAAGCGCGATTCCTTATTAAGTATTTACAGAAGTGCAAATAAAGGGACTTTTCATCCTCTTGATTTTAATCAGACAATCATTTTTCCGGGTCCTGATGGTGGGGCAGAATGGGGCGGTGCTGCGGTTGATAAAGAGGGTATCATGTATGTAAATGCAAATGAAATGGCCTGGCTTTTCAGTCTCAGCAAAAAAAACCTATCCACAGGTTCCAGGTCAGGGAATCCGGGAAAGGAGCTTTACCTGAATTATTGCCAAACCTGTCATAAAGCAGATTTTTCAGGAACTCCGCAAAGCGGATATCCGGCACTTTTTGGAATCAGGGAAAAACTGGGCAGAACGGTTACTTTAGGGTTGATTACAAATGGAAAGGGGATGATGCCCGGATTCAGCCAGATCCCTGCAGCAGAAAAGCAAGCTATCATCTCTTATATTTTTGGTGAAAATAAAGATGAAGAAGTAGAAGAAGTACTGAGTGTCAAAGATGAGTTTCCCGATGTTCCTTACCGTTTTAACGGTTATAATAAATTTCTTGATGAAAAGGGATATCCGGCAATTACACCACCATGGGGAACTTTAACGGCAATAGATCTGAATAGTGGCGAACATCTCTGGAGAATTCCGCTGGGCGAATTTAAAGAACTGAGTAAAAGAGGGATTCCTCAAACCGGAACCGAGAATTAAGGCGGACCGCTTGTTACTGCCGGTGGACTTGTGTTTATTGCAGCAACTAAGGATAATATGTTCAGAGCCTTTGATAAAAAGAACGGAAAAAAGGTTTGGGAATATCCTTTACCTGCTTCGGGATTTGCTACTCCATCAACCTATCAGATTAATGGCAGGCAATATATTGTCATAGCATGCGGTGGAACCAAGCTGGGAACAAACCGTGGAGATAGTTATGTGGCTTTTGCTTTGGGAAAGGGACGGTAGTCTGATCCCGATTTTTAATACCTCCCCGTCTCCATAATGAGCATTTACCCAATCATATCTTATTTCGGTTTTGCAATATTTATAACATTATTCATTTATAATTATAATGTTACCAAAAATAACGATGGTTAAATTGTGAAATAAAAATTTTAATTTAAATTAGCTGACAGAATTTTAATTGGAAAATTTCCTTTCTGATTTTACTTTTCTTAACGACTTTATTATTTATTAAAACAATTAAACGTATAAGAATTATATGGATGTGAATGTTAGTGAGTTTATGAAAAAAGTTGAGGCGCGTAACACCAATGAGCCTGAGTTTTTACAGGCTGTTTTTGAAGTAGCTGAATCTATAATCCCTTATACGGAGAAACATACAAAATATAAAATACACAAGATTCTGGAGCGAATGGTTGAACCTGAAAGAGTAATTATATTCAGGGTGCCATGGCAGAATGATAAAGGTGAGGTTGAAGTTAACCGTGGATTCAGGATCCAAATGAACAGTGCCATTGGCCCTTATAAAGGTGGCTTACGTTTTCATCCTTCTGTGAATTTAAGCGTACTAAAGTTTCTTGCTTTTGAACAATCTTTGAAAAACAGTCTTACCGGTCTTCCTATGGGCGGTGGCAAAGGCGGATCGGATTTTGACCCCAAAGGGAAATCCGATAATGAAGTAATGAGGTTCTGTCAGAGCTTTATGACTGAGTTACAGCGGCATGTTGGGGCAGATATCGATGTACCTGCAGGGGATATCGGTGTTGGGGCGAGAGAAATCGGCTTTTTGTTCGGACAATATAAACGGATTAAGGGTGAATTTACCGGAGTTTTAACTGGTAAGGGACAGGAATGGGGCGGAAGTTTGATTCGTCCTGAGGCAACCGGCTTCGGTGTGGTATACTTTGTAGAAGCCATGCTGAAAGCAAAAGATGATTCTTTAAAAGGCAAAAGGGTAGTGATTTCCGGATCCGGAAATGTGGCTCAGTATACAGTAGAGAAATGTATCGAAAAAGGTGCTAAAGTTTTAACAATGTCTGATTCTGAAGGATATATTTATGACCCTGAAGGCATTGATTCTGATAAGCTTGAATACATTATGGAGCTTAAGAATATTAAGCGCGGCAGAATTAAAGAATATGCTGCAAAATATGGATGTGAATATCATGCAGCTAAGAAACCCTGGGGAATTAAATGTGATATCGCATTCCCCAATGCTACTCAGAATGAGCTTGATGAAAATGATGCCCGCACTTTAGTTGCCAACGGTTGTATTTGTGTTGCCGAAGGCGCGAATATGCCATCTACTCCTGAAGCAATTCATGTGTTTGAAAAGGCAAGGATTTTATATGCCCCGGGTAAAGCTGCCAATGCAGGTGGTGTGGCGGTATCCGGACTGGAGATGTCGCAGAATTCGCTTCGCTATTCATGGAGCCGTGAGAAAGTAGATAATAAATTAAAAGATATAATTGTTCAGATCCACGAATGCTGTGCACGTTATGGTGAAGAAGGGGACGGCTATATTAATTATGTAAAAGGAGCTAATATTGCAGGCTTTGTTAAGGTAGCAGATGCAATGATCGCACAGGGGGTAGTTTAACCCCCTTATTATCGGAGTTTTCTTTTCAGGTAATAGAACCGATAGCGGATATTGTCGTATATGAGAGCAATGATCAGACAAACAGATGCGATGAGGAGTGCCTCCATATTGAGTATTCCATAGGCGAAACCACCGATAATACAACCTGAAAAGAAAAATACAATAATTACTATCCTTAAACGGATACTTCTGGTAAGTTTTGTTCTTTCTTCTTTCTTCCGGTAAAAGAATAATTGTGAAAGTTCTATTCCAAGATCGGTGAACAAGCCGGTCAGATGTGTTGTTCTTACCGTTGAACTGGAAACGGTTGTAACCAAAGCATTTTGCAGGCCCATAGCAAACAGCAGAAAACAAGCAATAATTTGCGGGTTCCAGCCATACAAAAGCCAGGAGTAACCATAAATCCCAATCATCGTCAGGATAAATATTTCTATCCCCATCGGAATACTATGAGCAATCACCGGATTCTTCTTTGAATTCAATTCGATCAGAAGGTTTGAAAAGAATGCTCCCGACAGAAAAGCAATAATATAAATCAGAAATGCAAAGGCATTGAGATATCTCTCATTGACAATCTCTTCTGCAAAATAAGCAAAATGACCTGTTACATTGGTTGTAAGTGTTTGAATTGAAAGTACCCCAATAATATTAACGATCCCTGCAGTTAATGAAAGTATAGCTGCCAGACGTCTGTTATGATGAAAGGTTCTTCCCTTGCCCTTGTGACGGAACATATAGGTTTTTTGCTAAAAATACAATATTTTCCAAACTCCCGATTATCAATATCCGGCGACTACATTTTTCTTTGTATAAGTTTAAACCCTATCTTTGTATAATTAGTTCATCCGGACTAAAAAAATGATGAAGCACTACAACATAAATTATATGGAAAAACTAATATGCCTTGCCTCAGAAATGACGGCTGCATATAAGTCTTGTGCTGCCCTAAGTCTTCATATTTCTCCTTCAGGATATTTATTCCGTATCAGCAGTAAGGATTTTATTAAGTAAGCCCCGGACTTATATGTTTGGGGCCTATTGCCGGTCTTTTTTATCCTATTTTATTAATTTGTTTACTTGACCTGAATGCAGGCAAACCCATAAAACTGATCAGCTTATTATCAGTAAATGTTTGTTTTTTAATGCTTAGGGTCCTCACTATTTAAATTTCAATCATATGAAACTAGCACAATTAATTCTTTTAAAAAGTGATTTTGAGCTCCTCAAAACCCATCTTAAACTTAGTACAACACTCTCAGAATTTAACAAGAAAAAACTCAGTATCGAGTTAAAAACAGCCAGAATCCTTAAACCAGAAGATATGCCTGAAGATGTGATATCTGAAAATTCTAAAGTTCAGATAGAAGATACTGAAAGCGGACAGGTTTATATTTTTGATCTGGTAGCTCCTAAACATGCAGATATGAAGCAGAATAAACTTTCATTGCTTTCGCCAATAGGGGTAGCTTTACTTGGATACAGACCAGGTATTGAAGTGGACTGGGAAATGCCCGGAGGGCTGCGGACCTTCAGGATAGTATCAGTTCAGCGGTCTGCTGTACATCAGGACTAAGAATGTTTTAAGTAGGCCTGCTGCTATCTGCACAGTTAAGAACAACGGTTAACAGTCAGCAGATAAATATTATTTTTACTTAAATTAGCCTTTAATGGATATACAGCCTTCCCAATTATCTGATTTTAATTCTGATCAGTTGATCGGTCTGGCAATCAGTATCGGTATTGGTTTTCTGATTGGCATGGAACGTCAGTTTTCTAAAGAGACTGCTGAACATCAGGAACAATTTGCAGGGATCCGGACTTTTACCATGGTTTCCATGTTTGGATATCTTTCGGCATTGATCGGGCAGGTAATGGGAGAGTGGATTTTTGGCCTTACATTAGTATGCGTTTTTGCCTTTGTAATTGTTTCCTATTTACGCCTCTCTAAAACTCCGGGGAACTCAGGTGCCACATCAGAATTTGCTTTAATAATAACCTTCGTTTTGGGTGGGCTTGTGTTCCTGGGAATGATATTACTGGCATTGATCATTATGGTGGTTATGCTTCTCCTGCTGGCTTTTAAACCTACATTACATTTGTTTGTAGAAAAGCTGAAGCGGCAGGAGTTGCTGGCAATCATTTTGTTTGTAGTCATGTCAGCACTGGTTATCCCCTTTCTTCCGGACTTTAATTTCGGTCCTTATAAACTGTGGAATCTTAAAGAAATCTGGAAAATGGTGGTTCTGGTTTCAGGCACCAGTCTGGTGGGCTATATGATTGCTAAATTTATGGGAAATAGGGGAACTATGCTTGCCGGTGTTGTCGGTGGACTCGTTTCAAGTACATCTGTAGCTCTGGCTTATTCCCGAAAAAGTACCGAGAGTAAGTCGGTTGATACTTCTTTTTATTATGCAATGGGCGTTATCAGTGCTTGTACAGTGATGTTTCCCAGAGTACTTTTCGAGGTTTATATTGTCAATTTAGAACTGGCTTATGACTTATGGGTTCCAATTGCTTTAATCTCATTAGCCGGATTCGGCTCAGCAGTACTGATTTATAAATTTAAGAAAGGAAATATTAGGCATAACGGTATAGTCCTTAAAAACCCCCTGGATCTGGCTATAGCCATTAAGTTTGCACTTTTATATGCCGCAATTCAATGGTTAGTTAAATACAGCAGTGAACAGTTTGGCGATAGTGGTACTTATATCGCAGGAGCAATTTCGGGTATTACAGATGTAGATGCAATTACCTTATCCATGGCGAAAATGGCAAGGGAAGGCGGCAATTCAATACTTGCAGTCAATACTATCCTGATTGCAACTCTGTCTAATACCCTGGTTAAATTCATAATTGTAATCGCATTAGGAAGTGATATTTTGAAAAAAATCGCATTTTGGGGCTTTATGGCAATGTTCCTAACCGGATTTTCTTATTTCCTTATTTTTGCAGTTTTCTGATTGTCTCAATCAATCATTTATTTTACAGTGTTTATAGGTGAAATTGAAGGACATAATTATTAATTTGCCTCTCAATAAACCTATAGATATGAAAAGATTATCCCTGATTCTTGCCTTTATGTGCAATCTTGTGTTTTTTGCCAATGCTCAAACACCACCAATGACCCTGACTACAAACGCTTTTGAAGATGGGTCGATCATTCCCGTAAAATTCAGTCAGGCTGCACCCGGAGCTGCACCCGGTGAGGGGACTTCCCCTGCTTTAAGCTGGGGTAATGTGCCGGCAGGAACCAAAAGCCTTCTTTTACATATGCATGATCTTGATTTTGTAAGAAATAAAACAACTGATGATCAGGTACACTGGCTGGTTTGGAATATTCCTGCCAATGCTACAGGCTTGCCTGAAGGTTTGCAAAGAGGTGCAAAACTTCCTGATGGAAGCTATCAGATCAGTGTTACAGGTCCGGTTTACCGTGGCCCTGGTGCTGCTGCAAATGGCCCTTTACACCATTATATGTTTGAAATCCTCGCATTGGATATTACTCTTGATTTTCCGGCAGTAAATAATGATCCGTTTGCCACTCGTGCTAAAGTCATGGAGGCTATTCAGGGTCATATTCTGGGTAAAGCTGTTTACGGCGGACGCTTTAAAAGACCTCAGTAAACTTGATTTAAGTCAAGAGCATTTTATAACTTTAATCAATAGCATCGGGCCCTGTCCGGTGCTATCTTTGTTTAAAGACAAAGGGTTATGAAAAGTATTAGTGAATTTAACAGGTTTACCAGCGAACTAAAGGAAGATGGTTATTTAATGCCGGTACTTTTTGTCGGCCACGGATCGCCCATGAACGGTATTGAGGATAATGAATTCTCCCGTCGCTGGACACAGACAGCACATGAAATTCCACGCCCTAAAGCAGTGCTGGTTGTATCAGCCCATTGGCTGAGCAATGGTACCCGGATTACAGCCATGGACTTTCCACGTACTATTCACGACTTTGGCGGATTCCCTCAGGCATTGTTCGATGTTCAGTATCCTGCTCCGGGAAGTACTCTGATCGCTAAGGAAACTGCAGGGCTATTGCATAGTATTCATGCAGAACTCGACCATGACTGGGGGCTCGATCATGGAGCCTGGACTGTTGTCCGGCATATGTACCCGGATGCAGATATTCCCGTTTTACAGTTAAGTATTGATTATAATAAGGGCCCTCAGTATCATTATGATCTTGCCAAACAACTTTACTCTTTAAGAAAAAAAGGTATTCTGATTATAGGCAGTGGTAATATGGTGCATAATCTGCGCATGGTTGCATGGAGTAAGCTCAATGAAGATGAATATGGTTATGACTGGGCTCATGAGTTAAATGATAAATTCAAGAATCTTATAGCATCAGGCAATCATCAGGATTTAATTAATTTCAGCAGGATTAGTCCGAATATCAATTTAGCCATTCCAACAGCAGAGCATTACCTTCCATTGATTTATACTCTTGGACTTCAATCAGATAAAGAAGAGGTTTCCTTCTTTAATGATAAGGCTGTGGGAGGTTCATTGACTATGACTTCAGTAAAGTTTGGATAAACGGCAATTGAGAAGCTCTCCAAATGCTGATTTGTTTTAGCAACTGTCTTTCAGATCTTCATTTAAGAGATCTGATAGACAATTGTACATCATTATGCAGTAACTTTTGCGGAATATTTAGAATCATTCATATTAGGCACAAATCACTATCAAATAAAACCTCCTGAATTAGTATTATTGTAATGTAATCCCAATGCCCAACCGGCTGTTAAACTGAGAAATATATTTCAGGATAAGGGAAATACACCTTCAAAGGAACATACTATAGCAGGAGCATATGGCTAAGAACAAATACTTTTTCCCGTTTATAATGGTGACATCCCTTTTTTTTATGTGGGGATTTGTTCATAACCTTGATCCGATACTGATTCCCCATTTAAAAAAGTCATTCAGCCTGACTAATCTGCAATCCTCACTGGTAGATTCATCGGTGTTTATTGCCTATCTCCTAATGGCTATTCCGGCAGGCTTGCTTATGAAAAGATACGGCTATAAATCAGGCATTATTACCGGGTTGCTGCTCTTCTCTTTCGGATCCTTTTTGTTTATTCCTGCTGCTGATACGGGTCAATACATTTATTTTTTAGGGGCTTTGTTTATCATTGCCTGTGGTCTGACTATATTGGAAACAGCTGCAAACCCTTATGTTTCCTTACTGGGCGACCCGGCAACTTCAACCAGACGTTTGAACTTTGCACAATCATTCAATGGACTGGCAGCTACCTTAGCTCCAATCATCGGAGCAAGGGTTTTGCTTACTCAGGGGGCATCTGACGAGGAACTGAATGCAATGACTGAAAGTGCCCGGCAAATTGCCCTTGCTGCTGAAGCCGCGAGTGTGAAAACCCCTTATTTAATTCTCGGAACATTAATCCTGACCGTAGCTGTCATTTTTTATTTTACACACTTACCCGAGATTGAAGAAAGTGAAGAAGTAACCGAAAGTAAGAATGTTCTTCATGCTTTACGCCACCGACATCTGAGCTGGGCAGTGGCCGCACAGTTTTTTTATGTTGGTGCACAGGTATGTGTGTTCAGTTTCTTTATTTTATATGCAGTGGAAGTTGCCGGAATAGACAGGGTTATTGCTGCAGATTATCTGGGTTGGGGCTGTGGACTTGCTTTTATGGTCGGTCGTTTTATCGGGGTATTTCTGATGAAGTTTATCCGTTCTGAAAAGCTGCTTGCAATCTATTCTTTGTTATGTATTATTCTCAGTCTTCTGGCTGTGTTTATAAGTGGATTCCCGGCAATTTATGCTGTTATCGGAATTGCATTCTTTATGTCGATCATGTTTCCTACCATTTTCTCTCTGGGACTCAAAGGGCTGGGAAAGGATACTAAATTCGGGAGCAGTCTGATTGTGATGGCTATTGTAGGAGGGGCAGTTCTTCCGCCGGTATTTGGTTATATCAGCGATTTAACCGGCAGCATACAAAACGGACATATTGTTAGTGCAGTATGCTTCGGCGTAATACTTCTGTTTGCTTTATATGGACACAAGATAGTGAAAACAAAAATTGCTCATGAATAGATATTGTCTTGCACTGGATCTGAAAAATGATCCGCAGCTAATTGCAGAATATGAAAAATGGCATCAAAAGGTCTGGCCTGAAATTATAGAAAGTATCCTTTCTTCGGGAATAGAGTCGATGCAGATCTACCGGTTTGCTAACCGGCTTTTTATGATCATGGAGGTAGACGACAGTTTCAGCTTTGAGAAAAAAGCAGCGGCAGATACTGCCAACCCTAAAGTTCAGGAATGGGAAGAACTGATGTGGAAGTTTCAGGATTCCATTCCGGGAGTTGTAGCAGGAGGAAAATGGGCTTTAATGGAAAAGATTTTTGAATTAAATAGAAATGAATAATACAATTGACAGTGCCAGGAAGCACAGATTCTTACAGGTTCATCCTGATGATAATGTTTTGGTTGCCCTGCAGGATCTTCAAAAAGGAGAGGAGATTAGTTTTACCGGACAAACGATCATTCTTACTACTGATGTGGCCTCAAAACATAAATTTGCCATTAAGCCCTTTGATGTGGATGAGAAAATCACCATGTACGGGGTTTTGGTTGGTAAAGCATCCAAACCAATTGCTTTGGGAGAAGCTCTGACCACAGAAAATGTGTATCATGCTTCGAGCGATTATGTTCTAGGTGAACGAAAATTAAACTGGACAAAGCCGGATACTTCAGCATTTGAAGGAAAAACCTTTAATGGTTTTTATCGTGCTGATGGCTCTGTAGGTACAGCGAATTACTGGCTGGTTATTCCCATGGTGTTTTGTGAAAATCGCAATGTGAATGTATTAAAGGAAGCTTTGGATGAAAAACTGGGTTATAAAAAAGCCAAAAGCTATGAGAATGAGGTAGAAAGCCTGATTTCTTTGTACCGCAGCGGTAAGTCAACCGAAGAAATTATCAATGCCGATCTGAAATCTACCCCTGAGGGAGCGAATAAGACCAGACTTTTTCCTAATGTGGATGGAGTGAAATTCATTACTCATGATATGGGTTGCGGTGGAATTAAACTGGATTCAGATGCATTGTGCGGTTTAATTGCCGGTTACATCACACATCCAAACGTCGCGGGTGCAACGGTTTTAAGTTTAGGCTGTCAGCATTCTCAAACCAGTACGCTGGAGAACGAAATCAAAAAGCGCGATCCGAATTTCAGCAAGCCTTTGGCCATTCTGGAACAGCAGGAACTGGGTACCGAAACCAATCTGATGCAGGAAGCATTGAAGAGAACTTTCGCAGGATTGGTTGAGGCGAATAAAAATGCGCGTAAACCGGCACCATTATCCAAATTATGTATCGGGCTTGAATGTGGTGGATCTGATGGTTTTTCAGGAATTTCAGCCAACCCGGCTTTGGGATATGTATCTGATCTCCTGGTTTCAATGGGAGGTGCAGTGGTACTTTCCGAGTTTCCGGAACTATGCGGTGTAGAGCAGGAACTCAGCGATCGCTGTGTGGATGTGGATACGGCCAATCGCTTCATGCATCTGATGCGTACCTATAATGCACGCGCAGAGGCTGACGGATCAGGGTTTTATGCCAACCCATCGCCGGGGAATATCCGTGATGGTTTAATTACGGATGCTATCAAATCGGCAGGTGCAGCAAAAAAGGGAGGGACCTCTCCGGTAACCGCCGTGCTTGACTATCCCGAAAAGGTACAGCGTATGGGCTTGAATCTTTTGTGTACTCCGGGATCGGATGTGGAAAGTACAACGGCCGAAGTGGCTTCAGGAGCTAATATTGTGCTCTTTACCACCGGGCTTGGAACCCCGACAGGTAATCCTGTTGCTCCGGTTATCAAGCTGAGTACCAATACAAAAACATTTCAGAAAATGCCTGATATTATCGATATTAACTGCGGAACAATCATTGACGGTACGGAGACCATTCCTGAAAATGCGCACCGCATTCTCGATTATATTATCAGGGTAGCCAGCGGTGAGGAACAGCCTAAAGCAGTTCAGTTGGGTCAGGATGATTTTATTCCATGGAAACGTGGTGTTTCTTTATAATTTAACAAATTCTAAAATATATGTTCAGCTTAAAAGGAAAAACAGCAGTAATTACAGGGGGCGGAAGCGGTATTGGAAGGGGCATTGCCAAAGTGTTTGCGGCACAGGGTGCAGATGTTAAAATTGTAGAATTGAATCAGGACTCAGGACTGGCAGTGGTTAAAGAGATTACAGATGCGGGTGGTCAGGCTTCAGTGCATGCATGCGATGTGTCGAAACAGGCTGATGTAGTGACTTTATTCAACAGCATCGGCAAAATTGATATTCTGGTGAATAATGCCGGAATTGCTCATGTAGGAAGAGCAGATACCACATCTGAAGCTGATCTTGACAGGATCTATAATGTGAATGTGAAAGGTGCTTATAACTGCCTTTTTGCAAGTATTCCATTGATGAAAAAGAACGGTGGTGGTGTTATCCTCAATCTGGCTTCTATCGTGGCTATCGTTGGTGTAGCCGATCGTTTTGCTTATTCGATGAGTAAGGGTGCCGTGTATGCGATGACTCTTTCTGTGGCTAAAGATTATCTGGCTGACAATATCCGTTGTAATTCTATTTCTCCGGCGAGAGTTCATACCCCGTTTGTGGATGGATTTATTGCTAAGAACTATCCGGGCCATGAAAAAGAAATGTTTGAGAAACTTTCCAAAACCCAGCCGGTTGGCAGAATGGCTACTCCTGAAGATATCGCTGCTATCGCTTTATATCTGTGTTCAGATGAGGCAAGCTTCATCACCGGAAACGATTATCCGATCGACGGAGGATTTATTAAACTGAACAGTTAATTCATTTCATGATGAAAAGATTCATTCTTAGCCTTGCCTTTGTGTTTAGTATCAGTATGATGCAGGCACAGCATCAGTATCCGCACCCGATGCCTGATTATACGCCTACGGCAGAAAATCTGGCCAGTCGTGCCGAGTTTCAGGATATGAAATTCGGGATGTTTATTCACTGGGGTATCTACAGCGTGCTGGGCGACGGAGAATGGATCATGCATAACAAGAAGATCCCTTACGATAACTATCAGCGCCTTGCCGGATTCTTTAATCCTCAGGAGTTCAATGCAAAGGAATGGGTACAGCTGGCTAAATCAGCAGGGATGAAATACATCACCATCACCTCCCGTCATCATGATGGGTTCAGCATGTTCAGGACTACTGCATCGGGATATAATATTGTAGATGCTACTCCCTACAAAAAAGATCCGATCAAAGAGCTGGCTGAAGAGTGTCAAAAGCAAGGTATCCGTCTGCATTTTTACTATTCCCTTCTTGACTGGGGAAGGGCAGATTATGGCTTTGAGAAGCCGATTGAGAATGGAGCACCTGCCAATACCGACTGGAATTCATACATCCGTTTCATGAAGACTCAGTTGACTGAATTGCTGACTAATTATCCTGCAATCGGAGGGATCTGGTTCGATGGTCACTGGCAGCGCCCGACTGCGAAC
>JBAZHY010000008.1:0-17527 GCA_041652175.1 Pedobacter sp. | reverse complement strand
AGATGGTAAATTCAATGTATCGAAAGTTGCCGAAAAGACTTTTGTCGGAAAGGGAATTTTGCATGCTCAGGTATTTAAGAAGAATGATGAGCGCACAGTTTATAACATGATTTATCGTGACGGAGAAAGCGGAACTTCGTATATTAAACGATTCTCGGTACTTGGAGTGACCAGAGATAAAGAATACGACCTTACCAAAGGCGGTAAAGGCTCAAAAATTTTATACTTTTCAGCAAATCCTAACGGTGAGGCAGAAATTGTGAATGTGCAGTTAAAACCTCATTCCAAGCTGAAAAAATTACAGTTCGATCTTGATTTTGCAGATCTGGTAATTAAGGGCCGGAGCTCTATGGGGAATATCGTGACTAAATATCCTGTTAAGAAGATCCTGTTGAAGAGTAAAGGCGTTTCAACACTTTCCGGACGAAAGATATGGTTTGACGATGTTCTGAAACGTTTGAATGTGGATGGCAGAGGCAAATATCTTGGCGAATTTGATGGTGATGACAGGATTCTTACTGTTAATCCTCAGGGAGTTTATGAATTCAGCAGCTTTGATCTGACCAATCATTTTGATGATAAGCTTCTGCTTATTGAAAAATATAATCCTGAAAAAGTATTTACCGTGGTTTATATAGAAGGTAAATCCGGGTCACACTACCTCAAACGTTTCCTGATAGAGAATGTTTCCATTGGTAAGAAGACCAGTTTAATCAGTGAAGATTCCGGCTCTAAATTGATTCTTCTTTCCGGCCAGGCCAAACCAATAATCAAGCTGAAGGTTTTAAAAGGTAAAACCAGAATTGAAGAGGAAACCGAGATTGATTTAAGTGAAGCGATTGAAGTGAAAGGTATGAAGGCCATGGGAAACAGGTTGAGTCAGCATGAAGTACAGAAAATTGAACTGATTCATTCTCCGGTTGAGGAACAAGAGGACGAATCTGCTGCTTTAGAAACGGAAACAATTGATTCTCCTGTTAATAATGATGCATCTGCTTCGGACTTAACTTCGGATGTTGAGGAGGATAAGGAAGAAGAGCAGGAGCCTGAAAATACAGATACAGAATCTGATGAAGAGCCTGAAATTATTTCAGCGTCTGAGTCTGATGGATCTGACGATGAATCAGCACCGGAGATCATACCTGAGGTTCAGCTTGAAAGCTCAAAGGAACCTGAATCAGCACCGGTTAAAAAAGTAGATTTTGAGATCACTAATCCGGATGATCTGGATATAGACGATAAAGGACAATTCGGATTGTTCTGATTGGAAAGCCTCTCTGGATAAAACGGAGAGGCTTTTTTATTTACTTTTAAATCCATACTACCTATACCTATATTGAAAACTATTTTGCCTTGAAATAGCTATGTCGTAGAAATAGTCAGCGGGCTGCATTAGGTTTTTATCAGGATTAGTTCCGATCCCTTAATTTCTGAAAATGTGATCTTAATCACTTAAATCTTAAGTGTAATATTTGTTACCATCTTCAGATTTTCGCTCCGGTACCTTTGTATAAAATTTAAACAATTTTATATGAAGAGATTAGCGGTTGTCATGTTTGCCGGCATTATTTCACTCCCGGTAGTAGTCCTGGGTCAGGATACAATTCCTCTTTCCAAAAATGATATCTGGTCGAAGGTGTCTGAAAAGAACCTTCAGTTGAAGATCCAGGATCAGGAGTTTAGGTCGGCAATGGCAGATTTCAAGCAATCAAATGCTTTGTTCTTGCCGGATGTATCGGTTTCACACACAGGAATTTCAACTACCAATCCCCTGATGGCTTTCGGTTCAAAATTGAATCAGGAGATTTTAACACCATCTGATTTTAATCCTGCCTTGTTGAATAACCCCGCAGTAACAACAAGTTTTGCTACTAAAATACAGGTATTGCAGCCACTGGTAAATCTTGATGGTGTTTTTGGAAGACAGGCTGCCAAATCTAAAATGGAAGCGATGCAGCTGCAGTCGGAAAGAACCAAAGAGTATCTGGAGCTGGAAACCGGAAAAGCTTTCATGCAGCTTCAACTGGCTTATAAAGCAGTGGATGTATTAGAAAAAGCTGCGCTGACTGCGGATGCTAATCTGAAACTGGTAGATAATTACTTTAAGCAGGGCTTACTTCAGAAAACGGATGTACTTTCTGTACAGGTTAGGGTTAATGAAATTAAGAATCAGGTACAGCTTGCAAAGAGTAATGTTCGGAATGCTTCAGACTATCTCGCATTTCTGATGCAGGAAGATCTGGGCGGTAAAGTTTATCGTCCTGTAGAAGAGCTTGAAAATAGTATTTCAATTGCCGAAACTAATCTGGATTTAACGGATAGCCGTAAGGACATCATGGCAATGATGAAATCTACCGATGCTTATGAAGCAGTTCTGAAATCGGCAAAAATGAATTTTCTGCCAAGATTAAATGCCTTCGGGACCTATGAGCTATATGATAATAAAATATTTGGTGCAGATGCTAAAGGCTATCTGGTGGGAGTACAGCTCTCATGGAATGTTTTTGACGGATATAAGTCAATCGGTAAAAGACAGAAAGCTCTGGCTGATTACCAAAGGGCAGAAGCCGCTTCAAGCCAGTATAAAGCACAAAGTCAGCTGGAACTGAATAAGACCGGTCGCCAGCTGAATGATGCAGGACATAAAGTAAGTCTGGCTAAACTGGCTCTTGAGCAATCACAGGAAGCTTATCGTATACGAAATAACAGATTTAAGCAGGGGCTTGAAAAAACCAGCGATCTGCTTGGTTCAGAAACCCAAATGTTTCAGAAAGAACTTGAATATCTGCAGGCAGTGTTCGAATATAATTTCACCCAACAATATTTAACCTTTTTAACCAAGTAATCAAATGAACAAGATATTAATACCGGCTGTAATTCTGGGGGGGCTGTCATTATTGGCTTCCTGCGGCGAAAGTAAGAAAGAAACAGTTAAGAATGAACCGGCTGTGGCCGTAAAGCTTGGAGGTTCTGCCTCTTTGCAAAATGCAGATTTTATCACAGCCAGCGGAAAGATTGAAGCAGAAAACAGTGCGAATATCAGCACCAGAATGATGGGTTATATCACTAAAATTCATGTTAAGGTTGGGCAGCAGGTTAAGCAGGGACAGTTACTTTTAAGTATTAACAGCTCTGATCTGACAGCGAAAAAAGCACAGGTGGATGCAGGTATCCTTCAGGCTACCACTGCTTATAACAGTGCCAAAAAAGACTACGACAGATTTATGAATTTATTTAAGGAACAGAGTGCATCACAAAAGGAGCTGGATGATATTACAGCCCGTTATGAGATGGCAAAGGCAGCACTGGAAGGTGCAAAGCAAATGAAGAGAGAGGTCATGGCACAGTTCTCTTATTCAAATATCATTGCCCCATTCTCCGGTGTGATTACCAATACTTTCGCAAAGGAAGGCGATATGGCTAATCCCGGAATGCCATTATTAGGAATGGAGGGTATATCCCGTTTACAGGTAAGTGCCATGGTATCAGAAAACCAGATCTCAGGGATTAGCAAAGGAATGCCTGCAAAAGTTTTGATCAAGTCCTTAAACAAGGACGTTGATGGAAAGGTTTCTGAGGTAAGTATATCTGCGAAAAATACCGGGGGTCAGTATCTGGTTAAAGTTGATCTTGATAAAATTGATCCGTCTATTCTGTCAGGGATGTTTGTGAATGTGCAGTTTCCTGTCCAAAAGAAAACCGCTGTAGTTACCGAGTCTTCCGATAAAGTTCTGATTCCTGCAGCAGCACTGGTACGACAGGGTCAGCTTAAGGGAGTATATACTATAGGAAATGCAAATACAGCTATTCTAAGATGGGTTAAAACAGGTAAAACATTTGGCGATCAGGTTGAAGTTTTATCCGGATTATCTTCTTCTGAACAATATGTAGTTTCTGCAGAAGGTAAGTTGTTTAACGGTGCAAAAGTTAGCATTCAACAATAAATTATAGTTTTCACTCATTTTTTATCCATTCAGAGATAGAGAATAAAACTAAAATATTATGCAAGAAGGTATATCAGGGAAAATTGCCCACTTTTTTATAAACTCTAAACTGACAATTTTATTGATGTCGGTGCTGATGATCATCGGGGTTTACAGTTCATTTCTTATTCCCAGGGAAGAAGAGCCTCAGATTAATGTTCCGATGGCAGATGTGATGGTCGGGTACCCGGGTGCAAGTCCGGCTGAAATTGAAAGCCGTGTAGTTAAGCCCCTCGAAAAGATTCTTTCCAATATAAAGGGGGTTGAGCATGTTCATAGTATGGCAATGAATGGTCAGGCCATGATGATTGTTCAGTTTTACGTAGGTGAAGATGTTGAACGTTCTTATGTTAAACTTTATGATGAATTAAACAAGCATGAAGATGCATTTCCGAAAGGGGTTTATAAGCCAATTGTAAAGACCCGTTCAATAGATGATGTTCCAATGCTGGGACTGACTTTATGGAGTGAGAAATATGATGAGTTCCAGATCCGGCAAATTGCTGAGGAAGTAACTTCAGAAATTGAAAAGATTAAGGATGTGGCGGCAACAAAGGAAATAGGTGGTCGCAACCGGGAGGTAAAAGTTGTTTTAGATAAAGATAAAATGTCTGAGAGTGGTATTGATCCACTCGGGATCATGCAAATGATTCAGGCAAATAACGGCAGTTCTCAATCAGGAAGCTTTTCAAACCAGGATCAGGAATATTTAGTTTCAACCGGACAGTTTTTAACCAGCTCTGAAGATGTTGAAAATCTTGTGGTTGGGGTAAATAACAATATGCCTGTTTATTTAAAGCAGGTGGCAAGTGTACAAGATGGCCCTTCAAGTCCGAGAAGTTATGTTTCTTTCGGATATGGAAAGTCGAATGAAGGTTATACTAAAGCGAATTCAGAGTATCCCGCAGTAACTATTTCCATTGGTAAAGTTAAAGGTGCTGATGCAATGAAGATATCTGAAAAGATATTGGAGAAGGTGGATCATCTGAAGCAAAATATTATTCCGGATGAAGTACATATGGAGGTGACCAGAAACTATGGGGAAACTGCCTCAGATAAAGTAGGCGAGCTTCTTCTGCACCTTGGTATTGCGATTATTGCCGTAACTTTTCTGGTTATGCTGGCGATGGGATGGAGAGGCGGATTAGTTGTGTTTTTCTCAGTGCCGCTGACTTTTGCACTGACTTTATTCAGTTATTACGTACTTGATTATACCCTGAACCGTATTACATTGTTTGCACTGGTATTTGTGGTGGGTATTGTAGTGGATGACAGTATTATTATTGCCGAGAATATGCACAGGCACTTTAAGATGACACGTCTTCCGTTTAAGCAGGCCGCAATTTTCGCGATAAATGAGGTAGGAAATCCTACTATTCTGGCAACATTTACGGTTATTGCAGCAATTCTGCCTATGGCATTTGTTTCGGGTATGATGGGACCTTATATGAGTCCGATGCCGATTGGAGCTTCTATTGCCATGCTTTTGTCCCTGTTTGTGGCATTAACTATTACCCCATACCTGGGTTATCATTTATTGAAAGAGAAGGACGAGCAAAAGCATAAGGAAGAGCAGGGATTGGAAACCAGTTTAATTTACAGAGTTTACAATAAGCTTGAACGGCCTTTATTGGAAAGTTCTCCAAAACGTCGCTGGATGCTGGGTATCACCCTCTTATTATTGATTGGATCGGTTATGATGTTTTTTACCAAATCGGTCGTAGTGAAAATGCTTCCTTTTGATAATAAGAATGAGTTTCAGGTAGTGATTGATATGCCTGAAGGAACTACTCTTGAAAGAACTGCCGTGGTAACCAAAGAGATTGCTCAGTATTTATCTCAAAAGCCACAGGTTGTTAACTATCAGAATTATATCGGTACATCGGCTCCGATAACTTTTAACGGATTGGTTCGTCATTATGATATTAGAGGTGGTAGTAATATGGCTGATATCCAGGTAAATCTTCTTCACAAAGAAGACAGGGATCAGCAGAGTCATGAGATAGCAAAGGAGGTTCGTCCTGAAATTCAGAAGATTGCCAAAAAGTACGGTGCGAATGTTAAGATTATAGAGGTACCACCAGGTCCGCCGGTATTGTCAACACTGGTTGCGGAGATCTATGGACCTGATTATAATGAGCAGATTAAAGTTGCAGGGCAGGTAAAAGCCATTCTGGAACAAACCTCAGACATTGTTGATATCGATTGGATGGTAGAAGATGCCCAAACAGAGTATCGCCTGGAAGTTGATAAGGAAAAGGCGATGCTGAATGGGGTTGCATCTCAGCAGATAGTAGGTAATCTGACCTATTTACTTAAGGAATATCCGGTTTCTTATTTATATGATGAAAACTCAAATGATCAGGTTGGTATTGTATTATCCCTGGATGATGCGGATAAATCGAGTTTACAGGATATTACCAGCCTGAAAGTTAAGGGAGCACACGGCAATCTGGTTCCGGTAAGCGATCTGGTTAAAGTGGTGCGTGATACTTTAAATAAAACCATTTATCGAAAGGATCAAAAGCGCGTGGTTTATGTAACCGCAGATATGGCCGGTGCATTGGAAAGTCCGGTTTATGCTATCCTTGGAATGAATGAAAAGCTTCAGCAGATCAAACTACCAAAAGGATATAAAGTGAATGAACTATATATGGAACAGCCCGCAGATGAAAGCGATTTTACAGTAAAATGGGATGGGGAATGGCAGGTTACCCTGGAAGTATTCCGTGATCTGGGTGCAGCATTTCTGGTGGTGATCATCATTATTTATATGCTGATTGTAGGCTGGTTTCAGAACTTTAAGACTCCTATAGTGATGATGATGGCAATTCCGCTGTCGTTGATTGGTATTGTACTCGGACACTGGATGCTGGGAGCTTTCTTTACAGCTACTTCATTCATTGGAATGATTGCATTGGCTGGGGTAATGGTTCGTAACTCGGTTTTATTGATCGACTTTATTGAAATACGTTTGAACGATGGGGTTCAATTGAAGCAGGCAATTATTGAAGCGGGTGCGGTAAGAACAACCCCTATTCTGTTAACTACCGGTGCTGTGGTGATTGGTGCTTCAATTATTTTGTTTGATCCGATTTTTCAGGGTCTGGCAATTTCACTTGTTGCCGGTGCAATAGTGTCCACTTTATTAACCCTGATAGTGGTGCCTCTTATTTATTATATCACTGAGAGGAATAAGTGGGAGAGCAAATAATGCTATGGGGGATATTGGATAAATCATTAATTCAAAAAATATGAAATTGCTTGTAATTACAGCCATAAAAGAGTTTAAAAAAGATATTCTGAAGATGCTTAAAGAGGCCGGAGTCCGAAATTTCTCTTACAGGGAAGTAACCGGATTTCAGGATAATTCAGAAGATAAGGTAGAACTGAACTGGTTTGCTTCAGATATGAATGAAAATGAATCGATCCTGTTTTATGCCTTTGTCAGTAAAGAAAATGTTGAGTTATTCTTTAACCTCGTTGAGATTTATAATTCAGAACAGGGAAATAAATCCCGTGTACATATTGCAGTATTAAATATTGAAAAGTCAAACAATTAATAAAATGAAAAATCGTATCGTCAGGGCAATTGCAGGTAGCTTTGTATTGCTTAGTATTACTTTAGCTGTTTATGTGAATATCAATTTTCTTTGGTTTACAGCCTTTGTAGGGGCAAATTTATTGCAGTCATCCTTTACCAGATGGTGTTTGCTTGAAGACATCCTGACAAAATTTGGAGTTAAAGACTAAAAAGATGAAGCCTGCGGGGTTTCAAATCCTGCAGGTTTCATCCTTTTTTACTTTAATTTATCCCTGAACTCTTTTAAAAACTTCTGAAGTTTGGGCTGAATTACATGCACACAATAGGGTTTGTGGGCGTTATCATTATAATAGTTCTGATGATATTCTTCTGCTTCATAAAACTCTGAGACCGGTGCTATTTCTGTTACAATAGGATTGTCAAAAACCATGTTTTTGTCCAGCTGATCAATCATTTTTATTGCTGCAGCTTTTTGCTCCTGATTAACATAGAAAACTACTGAGCGGTATTGATTCCCCATATCATTTCCCTGACGGTTAAGGGTAGTCGGGTTATGAGTATTAAAGAATACCAGCAGAAGCTCTTCAAAAGAAATCTGTTCCGGATTGTAGTCTATTTTAATAATCTCTGCATGCCCGGTCTGTCCTGTACAGATATCTTCATAGCTTGGGTTAACCTGATGTCCTCCCATATAGCCAGAAACCACGTTTTGTACTCCTCTTAAATTCTGAAATACAGCTTCTGTACACCAGAAACATCCGCCGCCAAATATTGCCTGCTCCATATTTTTGATTTTATAAAGTGAAATTAATAAACGCTTTAAACAAAAAGAGGATGTTCCGGTACAGACATCCTCTTTTTACAATAGCTTTACAAGTTTACTGATATTGAATATAACTTGGTCTTGGCTTTAATTTCATCAGTTCAGCTGGTGTCATTAAACGATGTGGGGCCTTCTTTAAATCATTTTTATAGAATAATTTAAATCCGGTAAACTGAACGGGTTCTGAATAAATGAAGTGCCGGTGTGTTCCCTGTTTAAGATCCGGTTCGCCCCATCCATCCATATGCATCACAATCTGAACTTCAGGTCGTAATTTGATATTTTGATAATTGGTTACCATCTTTTTTGTAAAACGATGTACCACAAATATTTTAGGAGGTAAATTATTTGCTTTTACCAGTTTCGCCAGATAGTCAGATACGTAGTTGATCTCGGATGCATCATATGTGCCGATTTTTCTGCCGGGAAGAACTCCACCTTTCATTGAAAATTCAGGATCGATACCTAAATGCACATTCGGCATTTTCAGATATTTCTCAAGTCTTGGCAATTCTTCCCTGATTGTACTTAAAGCAACCTGAATGTCCAGAAAAACAATCATTCCCTTTTTCATTCTGGAAATGGTGAGTACAGAATCGATTTGCTTATCCGGCATTCTGTTGCGGTATTTACCGTCTTTTCCCGGATCGCCGGCAGCAACTACTGCAATGTAATGAAGGGCTGGTTGTACCGGTGTGGATGGATCTATTTTTTCCCATTTTGCAACCTCAGCATAAAGCATTCTGAGCATTTCTTTAGGGGCATACTCGCCAAGAGCTCCCATTTTCTTAGAATAAAGATTTCCGTAATAGGTAACTACCCTTTTATATGGAAGTATTGCACCCGGCAGAGGATAAGGTTGTTTTTTTACAGGCCATTTCCCTGTAGTATCTCCATTGGCAAGCTCTTTAAGCTTTTTATTATAGAGGGCAGTATCTGTCGGAACATATTCTGAGGGAGTTGTTTCTGCTTCAGTTTCATTATCTTCTGAACCCGACAGACTTTTGACTGCGGCCTTTTGGCTTCCTGTTTTACTCTTGGATTCACTGCATGCACTTGTAAAAATGACAGATGCAAGAACTGCAATGCTTGCTAAGAATAGTTTTCCTTTGATCATTATCGATTATTGGCTGTTTAGTGTATTATAATTCGGGCTAAATAAATTTAAATTAAAATTTACAGAATTTTCCAAAAACTCCGAGTGGTAATTTATAACCTGTGGTAGCCTGAAGGTATAACTCACCGGTTTCCAAATTTTGTACTTTTGGAAATGAAGATCGGATCAGATTTTCCACAATTACTGAAGAAAATCCGAGGGAATAGGTATTCAGAATCAGAAAATGTTCCTCTTCATCTAATAATTGGACCACATCCTGCATCATTTCCTGTATATTGTCTTCAAGTTTCCATTTTTCACCATTAGGTCCGTGACCATAGGCAGGTGGATCAAGAATTATACCATTATATTTTCGGCCTCTCTTTAATTCACGTTTTACAAATTTCAAAGCATCCTCAACCGTCCAGCGGATATTATCGAGACCTGACAGTGTTTGATTCTCGTTCGCCCAGCTTACTACCTGCTTAATTGAATCAACATGGGTAGTATCTGCCCCTGCTGCGCGCGCCGCGAGTGAGGCTCCGCCGGTGTAGGCAAACAGATTCAGGACTTTGGGTTGCTGAGTTTTAAATCTTTTTACATTCTTTGTGATATAATCCCAGTTAACTGCCTGTTCCGGAAAAATTCCGAGATGCTTAAACGAGGTTAAAGCCAGTCTGAACTGAATATTGATATCGTCGTTGGTATAATTGATATGCCATCTGTCGGGGGTTTTCTGATCTTTTTTGATCCATTCTCCTGAAGTTGCTGAACGGCCTTTAAAACGAATATGATGACGTTTGGTCCATTCGCTTTCGGGTAGAGCTTTAGTCCAGACAGCTTGAGGTTCTGGTCTGATCAGGATCACATTTCCGAAACGCTCGAGCTTTTCAAAATTGCCGCAGTCTATCAGCTCATAATCTTTCCAGTGGTCGGGAGTCAGAAGTTGAATCATTTATTGTGGATTGTTGCTTTAAGGTGAATCATTCGCCTGATAAGCGCGATTATTTTTTAAGTGCCTGCATGAATTTGCTGGCAAAGACAAAATCATTTAACTCTTTATTGTCGGTTTCTGTAATTTGTTCCTTTGACCCTTCCCACCATTTTTTACCATCATGAAGGAAAATGATATTTTCGCCAATACCCATCACAGAGTTCATATCGTGAGTAACTACAACAGTTGTTGATCCGTATTCAAAAGTCAATTCCTGAATAAGCTCATCAATAACCAGTGCCGTTTTTGGATCCAGGCCTGAGTTCGGCTCATCTACGAACAGATATTTTGGATTCATGGCAATAGCCCGTGCAATTCCCACTCTTTTTTTCATTCCACCTGAAAGTTCGGCAGGAAACAATCTGTTCTTTCCACTGAGGTTTACTCTCTCCAGACAAAAATTTGCTCTTTCCAGTTTCTCTTTATGGCTTTGCTGAGTGAACATATTTAAAGGGAACATGATATTATCTTCCACATTCATGGAGTCAAAAAGAGCTGAACCCTGGAAGAGCATACCTATTTCTGTCCTGATTTCAATTCTCGACTCAAAATTCATTCTGGTAAAATCCCTGCCATCGTATATCACAGATCCTTCTTCAGGCTGATGCAGACCAACCATACATTTCAGAAGTGTGGTTTTCCCTGAACCGGATCCACCAATGATCAGATTACATTTACCTGCTAAAAATTCTGCGGAAATACCCTGCAGCACATGATTTGTTCCAAAAGTTTTATTAATATTTTTAACTTCAATCATAGCATCAACTGGGCAATTACATAATCAGAAAAAAGTATTGCGATACAGCTGATTACTACAGCTTTAGTGCTCGACTGCCCCACTTCAAGTGCTCCTCCGCTGGTATAAAAGCCCTGATAGGCAGAGATCGTAGTTATCAGAAATGCAAATACTGCAGCTTTAACCATAGAAACGGTTAGAGTAAATGAGTTAAAATCAGAAGTAATTCCGGTAGTAAATTCCTGCGCTGATAACGCTCCTGATGCTGTTCCTGCAATATAACCACCAAAAATAGTCAGGCCGATAGAGATGATTACCAGTAAAGGAATCATAGCTACGGCTGCGATAATTTTTGGCAGAATCAGATATCCCGGTGAATTGATTCCCATAATTTCCAGGGCATCAATTTGCTCTGTTACCCTCATTGTACCAATTTGTGAAGAGATACTCGAACCTACTTTACCTGCCAATACAATGGAGGATATAGTAGGACTAAGCTCCAGTATGGAAGAATCGCGCAAAATCATCCCGATAACAGATTTAGGGATAAAATCACTGACCAGCTGAAAAGCGGTTTGGACCGTAGTTACAGCACCAAGAAAAAGGGAGATGATTGCAATGATACCCAGGGATCCGACCCCGATTGATACCATTTCGTGCATGATTTCTTTTCGATAAATATTCCATTTTTCCGGTCTTCGGAAAGCAGCTTTGAGCAATAAAATATATTTACCTAGTGGGTGAAAAATCATTTGATGACTATTTTTCCTAAATATTATGCAATAATACTACAAAATTATCAGCTGAAATGCAGGTTGATAATTTAACAAAGGTAATGAATTGTGCTAAGTGCTTAAATTAAATAGGGGAGCATCATACATTTTACTAATTTTAAATTATGAATGCAATTGTAAGTGGCGGAACCAGAGGAATCGGAAAATCTGTTGTGATGCATCTGGCCGCAAATGGATATAATGTTTCTTTCTGCTCGAGAAATGAAGAAGAAATACAGAAGCTTCTTCTGGAGCTGGAAGAGAAATACCCCAATCTTCATTTTCATGGAATGAGGGCTGATATGGAGAAAATGGCCGATGTTATTGACTTTGCTGAATTTGCAGGAAAGGCACATGATACTATCGATGTTCTGGTCAATAATGCAGGATTATATCTTCCTGCAGAATTTTTAAATGAGGATGCAGATGTTTTGGAAAGACAGATGAAGGTTAATGTGTATGCCCCATATTTTCTCAGTAAGTTTTTTGCTTCCTTAATGAAGAAGCGGGGCAAAGGGTATATTTTTAATATATGTTCTGTAGCCGGGTTGAACCCCGTGTCTCATGCAGCATCTTACAGCATCAGTAAAGCAGCTTTACTTAGTCTTACGAGAGCCCTGAGACAGGAATTAATGACCTCGGGTATAAAAGTAACAGCAATTATTCCGGGTTCAACATTAACTGATTCATGGTCGGGAACTGATATTCCATCCGAAAGATTTATTCTTGCCGAAGATATTGCCCTGAATATTATTTCCTGCCTTCAGATGAGCGCCGGAGCTAATATCGAAGAGATAATTATAAGACCGTTAAAAGGTGATATTTAAGGTGTGTTCTTTTCATCCTGAATTTACCGACATTTTAGGGTGCTTTACCGATAACTTGCGACAACCTACCTATTTGGTATTTCGCAGATAATATTTCCGGCGTAGTTTTGATCAATCAATAAAACGAAAAACGAAACCATAGAATATTAAACGAATAAAAAATGGAAAAGAAACTTCAACGTAACGAACAGGATAAGATGATTGCCGGTGTATGTTCCGGACTTGCAGAATATTTTGATGTGGACGTAACCTGGGTCAGGATCGCATTTGTTCTTGCAGTAATGGCAGGCGCTTCAGGTATACTGGCTTATATCGTATTATGGATAGCGGTTCCTAAAAAACCTTATATTCCTGATTATGGCCAGTTTAAAGCTGATTATAAAGTATATGATCAACCTAATCCGGGGTTTACCGGTCAGTATTCAAGACCTAAGAAATACGATCCTGGCACCGGGCGTTTAATTGCAGGATCAATTTTTATCCTTTTCGGAGTATTTTTTCTGCTGAATGAATTTAATTTAATTCCCGACTGGGTTGAATTTCATACCCTGTGGCCACTGATATTAATAGCAATGGGAGTCTATACGTTGTCCAGATCTTTTCGAAGGGAATCATCAGCAGGACAGGCTCATGTAAATCCTGAACCACAGGCACCTGCAACTGATGAAAACAATGCAGATGAACAGTCAGATAATGATCAATCTTCAAAATAACCAACTATGAGAACTGAAAAAATTGTTTGGGGACTGATCCTCATCTTTGTAGGAACGATCTTCCTGCTGGATAATATGAATGTAATTGATTTTTACTGGAGATCGGTATGGCGATTCTGGCCGGTGATATTTATCCTGATTGGAGCCAATATGCTTCTGAGCAGGATGTCTGATTCCAAACTGGCCACTATATTAATTGCTCTAATTACAATTCTGTCGCTCGGATTTATTGGATTTCAGGGAACAAAGGAACCTCATCATAAAAGGTGGCTAAGTTTTGACCATGATGATAGGGAAGATAGAAATTTATCCTCCTCTGATACAAGTACCTTTACTGCGCCTTATGAGGGCGCCTCAAAAGCGAGACTCATTATTCAGGGAGGTGCAACAAGTTACAGACTTTCAGATACCACTGCCAGCCTTTTTGATGCCGAAGTTAAACGTCGTTTCGGGAAGTATATACTCAATAAGAGCACCGATGATTCTGTTGAAGTAATCAATTTCAGGATGCGCGACAATAAAAGAAGCTGGAGACTGGAAGAGTTGGAGGGTAATGAAACCAGATTAAAAATGAATAAGAATCCGGAATGGGATATCAAAGTTGAAATGGGTGCAGGTGAGGCTATTTTTGATCTTCGTGAATATAAAGTCAGCACCCTTAAGTTTGAAGGTGGCGCTGCATCTTTCGAAACCAAGATCGGATCTAAACTCCCGCTCACAAATGTGTCGGTAGAAACCGGCGTGGCAAATGTGGAAATAGAAGTTCCTGAGACTTCGGCATGCCGGATTGTTGTTGACAGCGGACTTTCTTCCAAAGATTTTATCGGATTTGTGAAACAAGCCGACGGAACTTATAAAACTCCGAATTATAATACTGCTGAGAATAAGATTCACATTAATCTGAAAGGCGGGCTTTCTTCTTTTGAAGTCAGAAAGTATTAAATTAGATATGGATTAAAATTAAGGAGCAGCTCTGAGATAAATCAGGGCTGCTCCTGCTTTTATAATGTGAATCCGACATGATTGAAATAAATGCGAAATACTCAGCGTATTTTTATTTTAATCAAAGGCTCCGTCTACCAGATGAAAGGCAAATATAAATGAACAGATGAAAGAATATTTTGTAGTTATCGGCGGAAAACCGAAAGGTCCGTTTAATTCTGAGCAGTTAAAGGATCTGGCTATCGGATCAGATACTTTCGTGAAAAGCAGCGGAATGGATGACTACAAGGAAGCGCATGAGATTCCCGAACTGCGCGAATTGTTTGGGCTGAAAGCAAGGGTAAGAGAACCACAATATTTTGCAGCCCCGGATGTAAGACTTCTGGCTGTAATCATCGATTACTTCTTAATATTTGCTGTTTATTGTGTGATAGCTACCATTGTGGTGTTTTTTATTGATGAGAAACAATTGAGGATAGTTACATCAGTCGGCGGACTTGCCATGATTCCTGTGGCAAAAACAATCTACAGTATTTTTATGGAATCATCCTCACGACAAGGTACCTGGGGGAAGATTCTGATGGGTCAAAAGGTATGCGATAAACAAGGAAATCCAATAAGTTTTGGACGTTCGTTGATCAGGAATCTAAGCAAAATTGCCGGTATATTAACTGTTGGAATTGGTTTTCTGATGGGATTTTTTGGAAAACGTCAGCAGTGTCTTCATGACCAGATCGCCGGAACTGTGGTGATAAAGGACAGGCTGATTTGAAGAAAGTATCAAGTATTTAGTATCAAGTATCAAGAAAAAAGAATTGACATTTTTAATTTCTTATTCCCTAAGAGAAGTTATGAGTTGCATCATAGATTTCTCTTTTACATGCAACTCATAACAGATGAAGTAGAACATCTCTTAATTTGTTTTTTCCTCAGACGCTTTCGGAGCGAGTTGGAAAAATATTGGCATGGTATAGGCTACATTTACAGGCTCTCCCTTTAATATACCAGGTTTCCATTTCGGACTTTCTTTTACCACCCTTACCGCTTCTTCATCAGCTCCACCACCAATACCCCTTAAAACTTTGATATCTGTTATACTGCCATTTTTTAGTACTATGAAACTTAATATTACTCTTCCAGTTATATTGTGTTTTTTTGCTTCATCCGGATATTTAAGAGCCGATTGAAGGTAATCTCCCCAACCTTTCATGCCGCCGGGAAACTCCGGCAGAACCTCGACATTTGTAAAATTATTTACTATGAAAACTTCGGATGAAGAAGAATTGCTGGTAGTTGTTTCAGCTTTTTGTGATCCTGCGATTGCCGAAACAGAGATGGATCCCAGAAAGTAATTTTTACCAGTAGCAGGTAAGGCACCCAGATTAGACTCAACACCTATTAACTGAAAAGCTAGAGCCATAGAATAGTTGTCATCTTCAACCTGAATGGATTCTTTGAATAAATTAAAAGTTCTCAGAACCTCTTTATCTATATCGCTTTGTAAACCTTTAGCTATTCTTACATTGGAGATTTTTCCATTCTGAACATTAAAGTATACAATCTCATAGCCGGTAATCTTATTCTGTCTGGCAGAGGCAGGGTACCGTATGTTTTTTTGGATATGATTCCATAATGCGTTGAAAACCTGTTTATTCTCAATGTTTGTAGAGCCTCCGGATATAGCTGGCAGATCGCTTTTTAACATCATTTTTTTATCTGATTTTTTATCAGAAACTTTTGGAGAAGATTTTAAGGTGGGATATACTCCTGATTTTAAAGGGCTGATTAGTTTTTCGGCGCCGGCAACCAGATTTGTATTCTCGGTGGCTACACTTGCAGCTGAGAAGATCAGCATTATAGCAAATAATGGTGCAGAAAAACCATATTTCCATAATCCGGTTCTGCGTGATTTATTTTTGTTTAACATGATTATACGTCTTTTTAAAAGTGAATTATTAAAAAAATTATTACTTAACTGATCGGGTTGAACTCCAAGGGTGTTACTGAACAGCAATAGGGCGTAATCCGATTTGCTGTGCATTCCTGCTGCAGCTTCCTCATCAGCGATGAATTCATGGATATGCCTGATCTCCTTTTTGAACAGATAAACCACAGGATTGAACCAGTTGATGATTGAGGCAAGTTCAATAAACATAATATCGGCAGAATGCCATTCTCTCATATGCACTTTTTCATGATCGATGATGGTTCCCGATTCAGGTAGTTCCCTGTCTACAACCATTGTGTTGAAGAAAGAATAAGCAGCCCCCTTTTTCGGTTTTAAGGTGGATTTTAACAATACCAGTCTGAATAAGAATCTCAACAATAGTGTCGCCATTACGCCTACATAAACCCATAGAATTATATCTCTGACTGCCCAGTTACTTGTTCCCTCATCCGTTGCTATTACAGCTGTTTCATAAATCATCCGGGTCGGAACGATAGTTTCCCTTAGTTTTTGAGTAATAAAAAGCTCCTGAAACCAGTTGGAATTGATGAATGGAATGGCAAATGAAAGAAGTATACTCGCATTCAGGTAAATACGGTTCTGTCTGAAGAAAGTCTCGTTCTTCAATACCAGTGTATAGAATCCCATGAACAGGATCAGATACAGGTTTGTCTGTAAAAGATAATTCAGGATGTTCATTTTAATGTTTTTTTAGTTTTTCAATCAGTTTCATGATCTCATCTGCTTCCTTCAGGTCGAGTTTTTTCTCCTTTACAAAGAAGGAGAACATGTTCTCCACCGAATTGTCGAAATATCCGCTCAGCAGCTTTTCGGTAGCAAAGCTTTTATATTCTTCAATTCCGATAATAGGAAAGTACCTGTGGCTTTTCCCGAAGGCTTCATGATCAATAAAACCCTTAGTTTCAAGAATACGGATGATCGTTGATACGGTATTGTAGGCCGGCTTCGGTTCAGGAAGCTGGTCAACCACATCTTTCACAAATCCTTTTTTCAGATCCCATAAAACCTGCATGATCTGCTCTTCCGCTTTTGTTAATTCCTTTATCTCCATATTGTTTCTTTTTAATGTCTGACTTTAATGAATTATACCTGATTCGAATTGGTAATACTAATTTATAACTAAATAA
>JBAZHY010000007.1:10699-18084 GCA_041652175.1 Pedobacter sp. | reverse complement strand
TTTGGAACAGGACTCCAAACCTCGGTATCTTTTGGATCGGCTTTTTGTTGAGCATATCCCACCTTGCAAATCAGTAAAGCAAGTATACCTATTAATGATGCGATCTTTTTCATGAAATTGGTTTTGTTTATTAAGTTTTTCAGGTCTAATTTAGGCTTATTTGGGAAATATTCCAGTTCAATACAGTATTGTCTGTTTCAAATAGTATATTTTTGTCTGTATGGGGACTTTAAGGCAGAAAGTAAGTTTGGAAGGCGTTCGTTTTTTCTCGTATCATGGATTTTATCCGGAAGAACAAATAATTGGAACAGAGTTTATTCTTGATATAGATGCCGAAACTGAGGTTTTTGGTTCAGGTGATGATGAAATAAGTAATACGGTTAATTATGAGCGTTTGTTCAGGATCGCTTCTGAAGAAATGAATATTCCCCGTAAGTTAATTGAAACAGTTGCCCATAGTATTCTTAACAAAATCAGACACGAGTTTATTGCTGTTCAAATGATAAGGGTTAAGATCCGTAAAATGTATCCTCCTATGGGTGCAGAGATCAGGAATTCAGGTATTGAACTCATATTTAAAAGGTAACATGCAATTTAATTCTTTAGATAATGCACTCTTTTCTGAAATCTCAGATATAGTTGGTTCAGGGAATATTTATAAGAGTTCTGAGGAACTGGAGCCTTATTCTCATGATGAAACAGAGGACCTTGTTTATTTTCCCGAACTCGTTGTGAAACCTTCAAATGCTGAGCAGATTTCGCAGTTGATGAAGCTTTGTAATAAGCATCGTATTCCGGTTACTCCGAGAGGGGCAGGTACCGGACTTAGTGGCGGTGCACTTGCTGTTTATGGCGGTTTAATGATCTCCATGGAAAAGTTTAACCGAATAATAGAAATTGATGAGCGTAATTTACAGGCTACGGTTGAGTCGGGTGTAATTACAGAAGTATTAATGAATGCCGTTGCTGAAAAAGGACTGTATTATCCGGTAGATCCATCAAGTAAGGGCTCTTGTTTTATAGGTGGAAATGTTGCCCATGGCAGCGGTGGACCAAGAGTTGTAAAATATGGGACTATCAGAGAGTATGTATTAAATCTGGAAGTTGTTTTACCTGATGGAGAGATTATGTGGACCGGGGCAAATACCTTAAAATATGCTTCCGGCTTGAATCTTACCCAGTTGATGATTGGTTCTGAGGGTATATTGGCCATTATAACTAAGGTGGTATTAAAACTGATACCTCGTCCTGTTCATAGTCTGGTCATGCTTGCTTCCTTTCCCGGAAATGAAGAAGCCTGTACCGCGGTTTCTTCCATATTCAGAGCAGGTATTTGTCCCTCAACTCTTGAATTCATGGAAAGAAAAGCTGTTGAATGGGTTATAGCATACGAGCATTTTCCTTTTAATCTGAAAGATGATGTTGGAGCATTGCTGATGATAGAAATCGACGGCAATGATCTGGACGTATTATATAGCGACTGTGAAAAGATCAATGCAGTTCTGGAGAGTCATTCCTGTTCTGATGTTTTATTGGGTGATACCACTGCTCAAAAGGAATCTATCTGGAGAATGAGAAGGATCATGCCTCTTTCTGTTAAATCCAATTCAATTTATAAAGAAGAGGATACTGTTGTACCCAGGGCGGAATTACCAAAATTGATTTATGGAATTAAGGAAACCGGTAAGAAATATGGTTTTGAGTCTATATGTTATGGTCATGCAGGAGATGGTAATCTTCATGTAAATATTGTAAAAGCCAATATGTCTGACCATGATTGGAATACTAAATTGAAAGAGGGTATCCGGGAAATATTTGAATTAACCGTTTCTTTGGGAGGGACAATTTCAGGAGAGCATGGGATCGGATCAGTTCAGCGGGAATATATGAATATCAAGTATTCTTCTGCACATATGGATCTGATGCGTGGAATTAAGAATGTATTTGATCCCAGGGGTATTCTGAATCCCGGTAAGATGATCTGATCGCTATATGTTTTCCATTTTTTTTCGTTGGTATTCGGGTATTGGAACGGGTTTTCCCGCATTGTAATCGTAAGTAACACAAAGAGTTGATCCGCTTGTGCATAGTTGTTCTTCACCGTTAACGGTTTTAGTTAAAAGATATTCCAGATCAAAACTGCTTCCTCCTATTCTGGATGTTCTTACGTAAGCATAAACTTCGTCCTTGAGCATAATTGGTTTAAGATATTCTACGTGTGAATTTCTTAGGATGATACCCACACTACTCCAGTCCCATTCAATAATTTCGTTCCAGTATGCACTTCTTGCCATTTCGAAATAGGTTAAGTAGATGGCATTATTTACATGACCGAAAGCGTCTATATCGGCGAATCTGATCGAAATAGGTGTTTTGTATTTAAAATCTTTAAAATTGATTTCCTGCCGTATTGTCATCTTGTTTTTAAATAGTGAGTCATAATGACCGGTTATTTGATTTGTTTTAGGTGATTTTTACTGATGGTATATAGATTGAAGATTGTTTTAAAGAAAAAATTAAACTTAGGAGGATAAAAAATGGCACTTGTAAAATTTGCAAACGGAAATTCAAACAAAGCATTCAAACCGGTTTATACCGATGTTTTTGATTCATTTTTTAATTCAGATTCCTTTTTGCCTAAAAGTACTGTAGTGCGAATTCCTGCAGTAAATATAGCAGAAAATGAAAATGAATTTCATATTGAACTTGCTGTTCCGGGATTAAAGAAAGAAGATTTTAAAATTAATCTTGAGCAGGATCAGCTGACCATTTCTGCTGAACGCAAATCAGAAAGTACTGAGCAGGATGAGTCTAAAAAATATAACCGGCTGGAATATAATTATTCTTCATTTATGAGATCTTTCACTTTGCCGGAAAGTGCAGATCATTCAAAAATTGAGGCTGAATATAAGGATGGAATTTTGTTTGTCTCAATTGCCAGGAAAGATGAGGCAAAAATTCAATCTAAAGAAATTGTAGTTAAATAAGTTAAATAAGTTTGGTAAAGGTAGGGGCAGCTCATCAGTGAGCTGCCTTTTTTATTGTGCTATAAGCCATAAAAATCATATTTTTACCACATGCAGAGAGAAATTTTAGAGACCAGAAGAAAAGCTTTAAAGATAAATTTAGATGGAGCGATTTATGGAACTTTTGCCGAAATAGGAGCAGGACAGGAAGTTGCGAGAAATTTTTTCACTGCGGGTGCTGCTTCGGGTACAATTGCCAAGACAATGTCGGCATACGATATGGTTTTCAGCAATTCTATGAATCACGTCTGGACAAAATGATTCAGCACGAGTTTGGATTACTTTCTGAACGTCTGTATGGTCCCAAATATAAGGGAAAGACTTTTTTTGCTTTTGCAGATACCGTTACTACCATTAATTTTAATAAAACTAATGATCCTCATGGCTGGTTGGGAATACGTTTTCAGTTAAAGCCCGGCGGGGAACCGAATGATATTATTTTTCATGTCAGATTACTGGACAGTGATACCAGTTTGCAGCAGAATGTACTGGGGATATTGGGTGTAAATCTGGTTTATGCGGCATATTATTATCATGATAATATTCAGTTTATGATTGAATCGCTGGTAGATAATCTTACTGTTGGATCTGTTGAGATCGATCTGATCAGTCTCAGCGGGCCACATTTTAAAAATGCTAACGATCGCCTGGTGAATCTGTATCTGATTGCTAAGGGATTCTCTGGAGCTGCAATTTTTGATCAGGGGGGGCAGGTGAGACAATCGAAAGATGTGCTTTATAAGAAAGATGTGATGATTCTGAGAACTAAATTTGGTCAGAAATCAACTCCTAATTTTGATCTCTTCAATAAAGCGGTTGAGCAGTTCAAACGTTCTCAGAATGTAAGTGATGATAATATTATTGTGATGATTGAGATTCTCATGACCAATTTTCTGGAGAACGACAGAGCCGAAAAAGGAAATGAAGAACTTGAGACTTTTGCGAGAAGGGCAGAGGAATTGTGTGCAACAGGTAATTATGTAATTGTTTCAGATTTTACCAGAAATCATAAATTAGCTCAATATCTTTCGCGATGTAATCCTAAAAGTGTAGGTATTTCCACCAATATTGCCAATCTGAAGAATATATTCAATTCTGCTAATTATAGTGAAAATTATACTGATGAGTTACTGGCTTATATCAGTGATTTGTTCAGCAAAAATGTTAAACTATATGCGTATCCTTATCTGGATAAAAAGAATAATGAGATTATCACTACCAGGAATATGCCTGTTTCATCTGAGGCAAAACATCTCTTTGAATTCCTGATTCAGAATGGCTATATCATGGATATAGATGAATATGATGAAAAGTATGTAAAAACTGTTTAGGAGGATAGTGAAAGTGAAGATTAAATTAATTATAACCTTCACTTTTCAGTAAGAATTAGTTTCTCATATTGATAAATTGCAGTGGTTGTCCAAAATTATCGCCTCTGCAAAGCGAAATTACAGCCTGAAGATCATCAATCTTTTTGCCCTGAACCCTTACCTGATCATCCATAATGGAAGCCTGAACTTTTAATCCACTGTCTTTTATTTTTTTTACAATTTTTTTAGCTGTTTCCTTATCAATACCTTCCTTAATCTTGATTTCCTTCCGAAGCATGTTACCGGATGCGTATTGCTCTTTCCCTAAGTCCATACTTCCCGGATCCAGGTTATGTTTCACCATTTTTGATAGAATTGCGTCCTGTATGGCTTTCAGACGCATATCATTTTCTGTTATGATGGTAATTTCATTCGTCTTTTTGTCAAGTTCCACACTACTTTTAGAATCATTAAAATCGTAACGGTTCAGGATTTCTTTTTTAGCTGTATTTATTGCATTATCGAGGGTCTGACCATCAATTTTGCTGACGATATCAAATGTTGGCATAATGGAATTTATGTTGGTTTCTGTGTATTTTTTGTATATTAGTTATATTACATCCAGACATCTTAAATATCAGGAATATGAAAGCAAATAAAGTAAAAACATCCAATAAAGCTGAAAAAAAAGTAGATAAGCAGCGTATAAAAAAGGAGCTGGAGACTTCAATATCGGCTAAATTCCTTGATGCATTAAAAAGTATGGGACATGATGCAGGGAAGTTTACAAAGGAAATAAAAAAGACAAGTAAGGATCTGGCAAAGAAGATTGCGAAAAAATACAAAGAGGTAAAAGTTGCAGTTGAAGTAAAACTGGAAAATAATACCAAGCCTAAACCTTTGAGTTCTCCTTTAAAAAAGCCGATATCAGCCCCTAAAAAAGTTGTTGCTCCGGCTATTAAGAAAGCTGAGAAAGTTGTTGCTAAGGTTCAAAAGACTGATGTGCCTGCAAGCAGACCTGTTCGTAAAAAAAGTACGGTTTCCGAAACAGCTTCCTCCACGAAACCATCAGGGACTTCCAGGCCAATAGCGGTTAAGAAACCCGTAGTAAAGAAAGTTGTGAGCGCCGAAACCAACTCAAAACCGATTGAATAATACCTGTATTTAATCTGTTATTAATATTTAATTAACATAAAAATCTGATTTTTACAGTCCCTGACTCCATATAGGGATTTATCCGATGCCTAAAAACATTCCGCTTATTAATCGTGAGCTTAGCTGGTTATACTTTAATGACCGGGTATTGCAAGAGGCCGATGATAGTACTGTGCCTTTGGTTGAACGTATCAGGTTTCTGGCTATTTTTTCGTCTAATCTTGATGAATTTTACAGAGTAAGGGTTGCCACATTAAACCGACTTTCCAATTTAAATACTAAATCGAAAGAGATTCTGGGTTATAATCCCAAAAAGACGTTAAATCAAATTAAGAATATTGTTGTAAAGCAAGAGCAAAAGTTCAATCATTTATATGAGAATATCATAATTAAAGAACTTGAACAACAAAAGATATTTATTATTAATGAGAAGCAGCTGAATGTCTCTAGGGGGCTGTTCGTAAGGAATTATTTCAGGGAGAAGGTACTGTCGACGCTGGTTCCGATTATGATTAACAAGGATGAGCCCTTCCCGGAGCTCAAGGACAGAGCTATCTATTTTTTTGTCAGGCTTGTTCATCATAAGAATGAAGAAAAGCACAAGTATGCCCTGATTGAGATACCGACAGACGGATCTAACCGGTTTCTGGTACTTCCTGAAACTAATAACTTAAAATTTATTACACTCATAGATGATATAGTAAGGTATTGTCTGGATGATATATTCTTTATTTTCAATTATGATGAAATAGAGGCTTATTCCATACAGCTTACCCGTGATGCTGAATTAGATTTGGATAAGCATGTAAGCGATAAATTTATCGAGGCATTGACTAAAAGTTTGCAAAAGAGAGGAAAGGGCAAACCAATGAGATTAATGTATGATACAGAAATGCCATTGGATATGCTTACTTACCTTGTTGCAAAATTGGATTTGTCTGCTGACGGGCTAATCCCGGGTAATCGTTATCATAATTTCAAAGACTTCATAAAGTTCCCTAATGTAGGCGGCCCGACACTTGAATACCCTCCGATAGATATACTTCCGGTTAAGGGGCTTTCTAATATGAAAAGCATTTTTGGTCAGATAGCATTAAAAGATTATCTCATCAATCTTCCATATCAATCTTTTGATTATATCATTCATTTTTTAAGAGAGGCGGCAATTGATCCCAAAGTAAAAGAGATCAGTATAACTTTATACCGTTTGGCTGAAAATTCAAGAGTCATTCACGCATTAATTAATGCAGCAAAAAATGGTAAAAAGATCAATTGTTTGGTAGAGCTTAAGGCAAGGTTCGATGAGCAGGCTAATATATACTGGACTAATCGGCTTGAAGAGGCGGGAGTGAGTGTCAATTATGGTATCATGGATTATAAAGTCCACTCCAAAATCTGTCTGGTCAAGCGTTTCGAAAAAGGTAAATTCTTTTATTATGCTAATCTTGCAACTGGCAATTATAATGAAAAGACTGCCGGTTTGTATTGTGATCATAGCTTATTTACAGCTAACCCTTTAATTACAGGTGAACTGATCCGGTTATTTGATGGTCTTCATAAGAAGGTATTTCATAAAGGTTTTGAACATCTTATTGTATCTCCACTTGAGAGCAGAAAGAAGTTGTATGCATTGATTGATAAAGAAATAAAAAATGTAAGATCAGCAAAAAAGGCTTTCATTATTTTGAAAATGAATAGTCTCACCGATGAGGAGCTTATCAGTAAATTATATGAGGCCAGCAATGCGGGGGTTAAAATTCGATTAATTATTCGTGGAATGTGTTGCCTTATACCGGGTGTGGAAGGCTTTAGCATGAATGTAAAGGTTATCAGTATTATTGATCGGTTTTTAGAGCATGCCCGGGTGTGGGTGTTCGCAAATGGAGGAAATGAA